>NZ_CP029832.1:480000-644647 GCF_003233655.1 Azospirillum ramasamyi | reverse complement strand
CGTGAACGGTGCGGTGCGCGTCGATGAAGGCGATCATTTCCAAATCGGGCGGTCGAGCTCCGCCTGGGCGAAATACGCCGACGCCTTGCGAAGGATCTCGTTCGCCTGGCGCAGTTCCCGCACCTGACGTTCCAGCGCCTTGATCCGCTCCTGCTCGTCCGTCGTTGGGCCGGGCCGCTTGCCCTGGTCACGCTCGGCCTAGCGGACCCAGTTCCGCAGTGTCTCGGGATTGCAGCCGATCTTCGCCGGAATCGAACTGATCGCCGCCCACTGCGAGGCGTGTTCGCCTTCGTGCTCGAACACCATCCGAACCGCACGCTCGCGGACTTCAGGGGCGTATTTGGGGGGATGCCTGTTTCGTCATGATGACCCCAGTTTCTCAGGAAACGGAGCCTCCGACAAACCCGGTGCGGTTCAGTGGCTGTAAGAAGACGCGGGCCGACCATTGGGGCATCCGCAACGCGATGACGTTGCTCAACCCGGCGCCGGCAACCTGATCGGACAGGCTCTCTTTCACCGTGTCTCGGCCTTGGTTGCCGGACGTGAAAATTTGTTTCAGATCGTTACAATCAAAAGGGTTGGATTGACACTGCACCTATGGCCTATTCCAGGCGCATGCGGGACGGAGATCGCTTCCATGCCATGACCGGGCATCGCATGGAAAGACACGGTACGCAGCATGATCATGTGGCTCGATTCCCTGTTTCGTCCCGCCGCGCCCGGCCCGCTGGACGCCGTGCTGGTCGGGTCTTACAATCTATGGTTGGTTGGCCTGTCTTTCCTGGTCGCGGCCTTGGCGTCCCTGGCCGCCCTGATGATCGCCCAGCGATTGCCCACCGCGACGCCGCTGGCCAGGACGGTATGGCTGGCCGCCGGTTCGGCCAGCATGGGCGGCGGAATCTGGGCCATGCATTTCATCGGCATGCTGGCGTTCGCGCTGCCTTGCGGCGTCAACTACAGCGCCGGGCTGACCGTGCTGTCGCTCCTGCCGGGAATGATGGCCAGCGGCGTCGCCCTGAGGGTGATGGGACGGACGGACGAGATCGGGCCGAAGCGGCTGGCGCTCAGCGCCGTCCTCATGGGGGCCGGCATCGGCGCCATGCACTATACCGGCATGGCCGCCATGGATATCGACGCGATGCTGCGCTATGACGCGCGGCTGGTGGTGCTGTCGGTCGTGGTCGCGGTGGTGCTGGCCTTCGTCTCGCTGAGCATCCGCCGCCTGACCTGCCGCGCCAAGGCGGCCGGCGGGCGCCTTCTGGCGATGTCGGCGGCTGCGGCGGTGATGGGCGGCGCCATCACCGGCATGCACTACACCGCCATGCATGCCGCGGTCTTCTTCCCCGCCGAGCAGCCGGATGCGCTCGTCCCCACCCTGCCGCCGACGACGCTCGCCCTGCTGGTCGTCGTCTTCGCGGTGTCGCTCGCCACCGCCACCATGGCCGCCGCCGTCGCCGGACGCCAGGTCGAAACCGCCCAGGCCCTGCGCGAGGAGATCGCCCGCCGCGCCGCGCTGGAGCGGGACGCCAAGGCCGGCGAGGCGAGGCTCCAGGCGATCTTCGACACGGTGGTCGACGGCATCATCACCATCAACGAGCGCGGCACCATCATGCGGTGGAGCCCGGCCGCCGCCCGCATTTTCGGCTACAGCGCCGAGGAGACCGTGGGCAACAACGTCTCCCTCCTGATGCCCGAGCCGCACCATTCGGCGCATGACGGGTATCTGCGTCATTTCCTCGACACCGGTGAGGCCAAGATCATCGGGATCGGGCGCGAGACCGTCGGCCGCCGCAAATGCGGAGAACTCTTCCCGCTGGAGTTGTCGATCAGCCAGGTCCGGTTGGGCGAGGAGATGCTGTTCACCGGCATCGTCCGCGACGTCACGGAACGCAAGCGCGTGCAACGAAAACTCGAGGAGGCCGTGCGCGGCGCCGACGCCGCCAACCGTGCCAAGTCGGCCTTCATCGCCAATGTCAGCCACGAGGTGCGCACGCCGCTGAACGCCATCATCGGCATGGCGCATATCCTGATGCGGTCCGGCATGGAACGGTCGCAGCATGATCAGGCGGCCAAGATCCTGAATGCCGGCCGCTCGCTGCTGTCGATCATCAACGACATCCTCGACTTCTCGAAGGTCGAGGCCGGCCAGCTCACCATCGAGACGATCGAGCTGGACCTTGAACGGGTGCTCCAGGACGTCGCCGACATGGTGGTGGAGAAGGCGGCGGCGAAGGGGCTCGAACTGGTCGTCGACATCGGCGCCGACGTGCCGCTGCGGCTTGTCGGCGACCCGCTGCGGCTCGGCCAGATCCTGCTGAACTACGTCAGCAACGCCGTCAAGTTCACCCAGTCCGGCGAGATCAAGGTGACGGTGCGGCGCGGCGACGGCGCGGGCGCAGAGGCGGAAGGATGCGTGCGCCTGCATTTCGCCGTCAGCGACACCGGCATCGGCCTGTCGGAGGAAGCGCGGGACCGCCTGTTCCAGCCGTTCCAGCAGGCCGACGCATCGACCACCCGGCGCTTCGGCGGCACCGGGCTCGGGCTGGTCATCAGCAAGCGGCTGGCCGAGATGATGGGCGGCAGCGTCGGGGTGGAAAGCCGTCCCGGCGAGGGCAGCACCTTCTGGTTCACCGCCGTGCTGGGCGTCGCCGCCAGCGCCGCCCAGGACCGGAAGGCCGCCACGCCGGTCGGGCTGCGCGGCCGGCGCGCCCTGGTGGTCGAGGACAACGACAGCACCCGCACCGTCATCTGCGACATGCTCCATTCGATGACCTTCGATGTCCAGGGGGCCGCGGGCGGCACCGAGGCCGTCGCGGCGACCCGCGCGGCGCTCGCCGCCGGCAAGCCCTTCGACATCGTCTTCGTCGATTGGCGGATGCCGGGCATGGACGGCATCGACGCGGTGCGCGCGATCCGCGCCCTGCACGCCAGGGATCCGGCTTCCGCCGCCGACCCGGCCTTCGTGCTGGTCACGGCCTATGGCGGGGCGGAGATCATGCACCGCGCCGCCCGTGCCGGCGTCGACGAAATCCTGGTCAAGCCGGTGAATCCCAGCATCCTTCTCGACGCGGCATCGCGCGCGCTCGGCATCGTCGGCGCCGACGTGGTTCCGCCGGACGCGCCCGACGCCGCGATCGGCGCGCAGCTGGCCGGGCTGCGCATCCTGGTCGCCGAGGACAATCCCCTGAACCAGGACGTCGCCCGCGAGTTGCTGACCAGCGTCGGCGCGCTGCCCGACATCGCCGACAACGGCGCCGTCGCTCTGGAGCGGCTGGCGTCACAGCGCTACGACCTCGTGCTGATGGACATGCAGATGCCGGTGATGGACGGGTTGACCGCGGTCCGACTTCTGCGCGAGCGGCCCGAACTGACGACGCTGCCGGTGGTCGCGATGACGGCCAACGCCATGGCAAACGACCGTCAGGCTTGTCTGGACGCCGGCATGAACGACCACCTCTCCAAGCCGATCGACCCGGACGAGTTGTACGCGATGGTCGCTCTCTGGGCCGGACGCGCGGCGGAGGTGCCGGACGGGTCGGAGGGCGGCTCCCTGGAAGGCGCCGCGCCCGGCGCCCGGCGTGCGGCGGCCGGCGTGCCGCCGCCCTTCGATGCCGTCGGGCCGGAGATCGACGCGGCGGCCGGCCTGCACCGGGTGCTGAACCGGCCGCAGCTCTATCGCTCCCTGCTCGACCGCTTCCGCGCCGAACAGGAAGACTCGGACGCGCTGATCGCCGATGCGCTCGCCGATGGCAACCTCGCCCTTGCGGAGATCACCGCTCACACCGCCAAGGGCCTGTCGGCGCAGATCGGGGCCGGCGAACTCGCCGAGACGGCGGCGGCGCTGGAAGCCGCCTTGCGTGCCCGCGAGACCGGAACCGAAACCGACCGGCTCGTCACCCACTACGCGCAGGCGTTGCGCCGGGCTCTGGCCGCCATCGACCGCGCGATGCCGCAGCAGGCGGCATCTCCCGCCGGGTCGTTTTCAGCCGCCACTCCCGGCGCGTCGTCCCGCATGCCGGCGGCTTCCGACCCCCTGTCCCCGCTGAACCCTGTGCAGGAGGAGCTTCTGCGCCGGCTCGACGCCCTGCTGGCCGACGACGATGCCGATGCCCACGATCTGGTTCGGCAGGAGGAGGAGGCTCTGCGCGCGGTGCTGGGAGCCGAGGCCTACGCCACATTGGCGGCGACCGTCGGACGTTTCGATTTCGACCAGGGGCTTGCCGTCACGCGCGCCCGCTTGGGCGCCATCACATCCGCCGCCGCCTCCACCTGATCCCGCCCACCCCCATGTCAGATGTCCACAGCCGACCTGCCGAGCGAAAGACCGTTGCGATGACCGATTCCGAAGCCCGTCGCCCCCTCGTGCTCGTGGTGGACGATACACCGGACAATCTGATGTTGATGGCCGGCCTGCTGAAGGAGAGCTACCGGGTCAAGGTGGCGAGCGGCGGCGAGAAGGCGCTGCGGATCGCGCAGACCGCTCCGGCTCCCGACCTGATCCTGCTCGACATCATGATGCCGGACATGGACGGCTATGCCGTGTGCCGCCGGCTGAAGGCCGATGCCGCCACCCGGGACATCCCGGTGGTCTTCCTGACCGCGCTGTCGGAGCAGGAGGACGAGCAGGCCGGGCTGGAACTGGGTGCGGTGGACTACATCACCAAGCCGATCAGCGCGCCCATTCTGCTGGCCCGCGTGCGCAACCACATCCGCCTCAAGGAGGCGGCCGACTACATCCGTGACAAGAATCTGTTCCTGGAAGCCGAAGTGGAGCGCCGCACCGCCCATATGCGGGCGATCCAGGACGTGACGATCATGGCATTGGCCTCTCTGGCGGAAACGCGGGACAACGAGACCGGCAGCCATATCCTGCGGACCCAGCATTACGTCCGCGCCCTGGCGGAGGAACTGCGCCACCACCCGCGCTTTGCCCCCTTCCTGACCGACGCCGTCATCGACCTGCTCTACAAATCGGCGCCGCTGCACGACATCGGCAAGGTCGGCATTCCCGACGCCATCCTGCTGAAGCCGGGGAAGCTGACGGTGGAGGAGTGGGAGATCATGAAGACCCACGCCACGCTCGGCAGCGACTCTCTGGCGCGGGCGGAGGACCGACTGGAAGGCGACTCTCCCTCCTTCCTGCGCTTCGCCCGCGAGATCGCCGAGGCGCATCACGAGAAGTGGGACGGCTCCGGCTACCCGCGCGGCCTGAAGGGGGAGGACATTCCCGTCTCGGCCCGGCTGATGGCGCTGGCCGACGTCTACGACGCCCTGATCTCCAGGCGCGTCTACAAGGAGCCGATGAGCCACGAGCAGGCCGCGGCGATCATCCTGGACGGGCGGGGCCGCCATTTCGACCCGGATGTCACCGACGCGTTCCTGCGGCTTGCCGACCGTTTCCAGGAGATCGCCGAGCGCTACGCCGACCAGCCCATCCCGTGATATCATCGAGGATAAAGCCTGACCCATCAGGCTTTATCCTCGCCCTCACACGGCGGGCGCGGCCGTCCGGCCGCTTGCCTTCGCAGGCATGGGCCTGCGGGGCCGCAGTCGCGGCCCTTACCGCCCCGCAGGCGGTCAGCGGGCGGCATGAGGCGATCAGCGCGCGCCCAGGGTAGAGACGGTTCGCCAACTTCCCACCACACCGTTGGCGCGTTGGCAAAATTAGCCAAATTACAAAGTACATCTGAAGTGATTTTGAGGAATTGTGCTGAATCCCTCCATCGGATTTATATCGACAGATCAGTAGGTCTTTAGGCGAGTAAATTATAGATTTACTATTGGTCGCGTGACCGCCAACCGCCGACTTCACTCATGGCGCCTTTTCTCTCTCTGATGATGAACCCATCAATCGCAATATTATCCAGCTTGCAAAGCCATGAACGAGCGAAGACAACGATCGAAGCGGTGATCATGGACATGGCGGTGGAGGCCAGGACTCTCGGGGGAACGAAGGCATCGGCCGGTACGCGACCGGGATCGATGGAAACCATCCGTCGCCGTCTTTGACATTATCGCGTTGCTGCGGAGACGGCCGATAACACTGCGAAGGAGTGATCATGCCTGATCTGATCTGCATCGCGTTCAAGAACAACGATACGGCAGACCGCGTACTCAACGAACTGCGGGAAATGCAGCGCGAGTACCTCATCGATTTGGAGGATGCTTGCGTTGCCGTTCGCGAACCGGACGGTAAGGTCCGTCTGAAGCAGGCGGTCAACCTGGTGACGATGGGCGCGGCGAGTTCAGGGCTTTCCGGCATGCTGTGGGGCGGCCTCGTCGGGCTGCTTTTCCTCAATCCACTGGCCGGCATGGCGCTCGGCGGCGCCGTCGGCATGGGAGCTGGCGCTCTTGCCGGCCAGATGTCGGATTACGGAATCCCGGACGACTACATCCGCCAGATCGCCAACACGATCGAGCCGGGAACATCCGCGCTTTTTGTACTGGTGCGCAAGGTCAACCCGGACAGAGTGCTGCCCGAACTCGCCAAGTATCAGGGCACGGTGTTGCGGACCTCCCTGACCGCCGAGCAGGAAAGGCAACTGCGGGAGGCTTTGAGCGGAGTAGCATCGCATGCTGATGCGCCGGGCTCCGAGCAGGGGTTGAAAGCGGCTGCCACAGACATGGGCGCGGTGAATGCCGCTGGACAGGACGCGACCGGCAGTCAAGATCAGCCCCCCCAACACAAAGCCGAAGCAGGCAGCGGCCCAGCGTCCCAAACAGGCGGTGCCTGATGCGGAAAGGGCGGACGTCGGCGCGGCGCGGCGGCGATCGGAACGACGACGCACAACTCCGCCTGTCGGCGGCGTCTCGCCCTGCGGTGTGACCGCCAAACACCTTTCCGCGTTACCGGCATGCGCGGCCCGGACATTTGGTTCCCATCATCCGGTTCCGGTCATCCGGTGGTGAACCGACTCCGGCGGTTCGGTACTCGGCTTTTCGCACGGGTTTTCCATGCGGGCCGGGTCCGAGCGCGCCATCGTCCTGCGACGTCAGCCGTGAAAATCACATTTTTCTGTGTGGAATTTTTCCAACTTGCGAACGAATTTTACAATGTTGACGGCGCACCAAATTCATGTTCCCCTTAAATCTACTAGATTTATGGATATGAGGGGAGCATCACCATGCGACAGCCAAGACGCCCCAGCCGCCGCGCCTTCGCGGCCATCGCCGCGTCGGTGATGGGGCTGCTGATGACGTCGGCAATCGCGGCTCCGGCGGCTGCCGAAGGACGCATCCGCATCGCCGAGCAGTATGGGCTCGGCTACCTGCCATTGCATGTGCTGCGCCACAACCAACTGATCGAAAAGCACGGGAAGGCGCTGGGCCTCGACATCGCCGTCGAGTGGGTACAGCTGTCCGGCGGCGCGGCGATGAACGATGCGCTGCTGTCCGGCAGCATCGATCTGGGCTCCGCCGGCGTCGGGCCGCTGCTGACCATCTGGGACCGGACCAGGGGCAACGCCAACGTCAAGGCGATCGCGTCGCTCAACGACATGCCGCTGTTCCTGACCACCTCCAACCCCAAGGTCAAGACGCTGAAGGATTTCACCGACGCCGACAAGATCGCGCTGCCGGCGGTGAAGGTCGGCGTGCAGGCCCGTATCCTGCAGTTGGCGGCGGAGAAGGAACTGGGCGCCGGCAAGCACGACGCTCTCGACAAGCTGACGGTATCGATGCCGCATCCCGACGCCACGGCGGCCCTGCTGTCGGGCAGCGGCGGCATCACCGCCCATCTCTCCGGCCCGCCCTTCCAGTACCAGCAGCTGGACGACCCGAAGATGCACAAGGTCTTCAGCTCCTACGACGTGCTGGGCGGGCAGCACAGCTTCAACCTGATCTGGAGCAAGCAGTCATTCCGCGACGACAACCCGAAGACCTACCGGGCCTTCCTGAACGCGCTTCGCGAGGCGATGGACAGCATCAACGCCGATCACGAGGCGGCGGCGGACGCCTATCTGGCGCAGAACAAGGGCAGCCTGGACAAGGGCTACATCCTGCGACTGCTGAATGATCCCGACATCCGCTTCACCGTCACGCCGAACAGGACGGAGGTCTTCGCCGACTTCATGCACAAGGTCGGCGCCATCAAGAACAAGCCGGCATCCTGGAAGGATTATTTCTTCGACGACCTGCATGACGGCGCGGGGAGTTGAGCGGATGAACGCGCTGACCTATCCCCACAGCATCGACAGCGACGGTCTGTCCGAACGGCCGCTGCTGGACGTCTCCGGCGTGACCCTGCAATACAAGACGCGGCGCCACCTCGTCACCGCGACCTACCGTGTCGATTTCCAGGTGTTCCGGGCCGAACGCTATGTCCTGCTGGGGCCGTCGGGCTGCGGCAAATCCTCCCTGCTGAAGGCGGTCGGCGGCTTCCTGCAGCCGGTGGAGGGGGCGATCCGCCTGAACGGCCGCGCCGTGACGAAGCCCGGCCCCGACCGCATGATGGTGTTCCAGGAGTTCGACCAGCTTCCGCCCTGGAAGACGGTCAAGGAGAACGTCATGTTCCCCCTGCTCGCCAGCGGCAAGGCCAAGCGGCGCGAGGCGGAGGAAAAGGCGCTCGACTGCATCGCCCGGGTGAACCTGACGAAGTTCGCCGACGTCCACCCGCACATGCTGTCCGGCGGCATGAAGCAGCGCGTCGCCATCGCCCGCGCCATGGCGATGGAGCCCGACATCCTGCTGATGGACGAGCCCTTCGCCGCGCTCGACGCGCTGACCCGCCGCAAGATGCAGGAGGAGTTGCTGCAGCTGTGGGACGACCTGCGATTCACCGTGCTGTTCGTCACCCATTCCATCGAGGAGGCGCTGGTCGTCGGCTCGCGCATCCTGGTGCTGTCGCCCCATCCCGGACAGGTGAAGGCGGAGGTCAACTGCGACGGTTACGACCATGGCGCCGTCGGCGGGGCGAAGTTCCAGACCCTTGCCGGCCGCATCCACGCCATGCTGTTCGCCGAAGATGTGGAAGGCCCCAGTCAATCCGCCGGAAAGGGGACAAGCGCATGACCGACCTGTCCTTTTCCCCGCGGCCCCTCCCGCCGGGCGCCCGGCGCGAACCGCCCCTGCGCCCGGAGTACGAGCGCACCGTCACCGCCACCGGCCCCATCGGCGACGTCGCCCGCCCGCTGTCCCCGTGGGAGCGGCTGAGCAACGTCACGGCATTGCGCCGGCTGCTGGTTCTCGCCGCGGTCGCGGGGCTGTGGCAGGCGGCGGCGGTCTGGCAGAACAATCCGCTGATGTTCCCGACCTTCACCGACACCGCGGCGGCGCTGTGGGACGGCATCCGGCACGACGGTCTGCTGTCGATGGCCTGGACCTCGCTGTCGGTGCTGCTGAAGGGCTATGCGGTGGCGCTGGTGCTGGCCGTGCTGCTGACCACGGTCGCCGTGTCGACCCGGATCGGCAACGACCTGCTGTCGACGCTGACCTCCATGTTCAACCCCCTGCCGGCCATCGCCCTGCTGCCCATCGCCATGCTGTGGTTCGGGCTGGGCGAGGTCAGCCTGATCTTCGTGCTGGTCCATGCCGTGCTGTGGCCGCTGGCGCTGAACACCCATGCCGGCTTCACCTCGGTGTCGGAGACGCTGCGGATGGCCGGCCGGAACTATGGGCTGGGCGGCCTGCGCTATGTCGTGACGCTGCTGATCCCCGCCGCCTTCCCGGCGATCCTGACCGGGCTGAAGGTCGGCTGGGCCTTCGCCTGGCGCACGCTGATCGCGGCGGAGCTGGTGTTCGGCGTGTCGTCCGGCAAGGGCGGGCTCGGCTGGTTCATCTTCCAGAACCGCAACGAACTCTACATCGACAAGGTCTTCGCCGGCCTCGTCACCGTCATCCTGATCGGCCTGCTGGTCGAGAACGTCGTCTTCCGCTGGATCGAGGTCCACACGGTCCGCAAATGGGGCATGGTCCGCTAAATGGCTTTCCAAGACATCAATCCCTTGCGCTTCGATTCCAACCTGGCGGTCGAGCGCCCCACCTTCGTCACCCATCTGGAATGCGCCTACACCGGCGAGCGGTACGAGGCCGACACCGTCCATAACCTGTCGCGCGCCGGCAAGCCGCTGCTGGTGCGCTACGACCTGAACGGCGTGAAGCAGGCGCTGACCAAGAGCGCGCTGTCCGAACGCCCGCAGGATCTGTGGCGCTACCGCGAGCTTCTGCCCGTCCGCAAGGTCGAGGACATCGTCAGCCTGGGTGAGGCGGTGACCCCGCTGGTGCCGCTGTCCCGGCTGGCGAAAAAACTGGGCGCGGCCGAACTGCTGGTGAAGGACGAGGGGCGGCTTCCCACCGGGTCCTTCAAGGCGCGCGGGCTGGTGATGGCGGTGTCGATGGCGAAGTCCTTCGGCATCACCCATATGGCGATGCCGACCAACGGCAATGCCGGCGCGGCGCTCGCCGCCTACGCCACCCGCGCCGGCATCCGCACCACCATCTTCTGCCCGGCCGACACGCCCGAGGTGAACGTGTCGGAGATCGAGCTGCAGGGCGCCACCGTCTACCGCGTCAACGGCCTGATCGACGATTGCGGGAAGATCGTCGGCGAGGGCAAGGCCAAGGTCGGCTGGTTCGACGTCTCCACCCTGAAGGAGCCCTACCGGATCGAAGGCAAGAAGACCATGGGACTGGAGCTTGCCGAACAGCTGGGCTGGGAGGTGCCGGACGTCATCTTCTATCCCACCGGCGGCGGCACCGGCCTGATCGGCATGTGGAAGGCCTTCGACGAGTTGGAGGCCATCGGCTTCATCGGATCGAAGCGCCCGCGCATGGTGGCGGTGCAGGCCGCCGGCTGCGCCCCGATGGTCCGCGCCTGGGAACAGGGGGAGGAGCATGCCCCGCACTGGGAGGACGCCCACACCGTCGCGTCCGGCATCCGCGTGCCGCAGGCGGTCGGCGATTTCCTGATCCTGCGCGCGGTGCGCGAGAGCGGCGGCTTCGCCATCGCGGTGCCCGACGACGCCATCCAGGCCGCGCTGAACGAGGTGGCGCGGGAGGAAGGGTTCCTGCTCTGCCCGGAAGGAGCCGCCACCTACGCCGCCTACCGCCAGGCGCTGGCCGACGGCCGGGTCGGGCGGGACGAACGCGCCGCCCTGTTCAACTGCGCAACCGGCCTGAAATACCCGCTGCCGCCGGTGCATCGCACATTGGACCGCACCCGGCCCATCGACTATTCGGTCTTCCAGGACTCTGACCGATGAGCGAGGTCCGCTACCGCCCGGACCGGCTGGTCGCCACACTCGACGCCATCCTCCGCCGCAGCGGCAGCCCGGCGGAGGAAGCGGCCATCGTCGCCGCCAATCTGGTGGAGGCCGACGCCCGCGGCCATGCCAGCCACGGCGTCTGCCAGATCGCCGTCTATACCCGCAGCCTGGAGCTGGGCCATCTCCAGCCCGACCGCCATGCCCGCATCATCCGCGACGAGGCGCCCTTTCTGGTGGTGGACGGCGATGTCGGCTATGGACAGGTGATCGCGCTGGAGGCAACCGACCTCGCCATCGAACGGGCCAAGGCGGGCGGCGCCTGCATCCTCGCCCTGCGCAATGCCCACCATATCGGCCGCGTCGGCTCCTATGGCGAGCAGTGCATCGACGCCGGGCTGATCGGGCTGTTCTTCGTCAATGTGGTCAGCCGTCCGCTGGCGGCGCCCCATGGCGGTGGACGGCCGCGCCTGGGCACCAACCCGGTCTGCATCGCCGTGCCCGGCACGCCCGGATACGCCCCCTTCCTGCTGGATTTCGCCACCAGCGCCATCGCCGCCAACAAATGCCGCATCAAGGCCTCGCTGGGCGCGGAGGTGGAGGATGGTCTCCTGCTGGACCCGGAAGGCCGGCCGACCCGCGATCCTGGCGTGATGTTCACCGAACCGACCGGCGCCATCCTGCCCTTCGGCGGTCATAAGGGCTACGGCCTGGCCCTGGCCTGCGAAATCCTGGCCGGCGCGCTGGCCGGCGGCCTGCCCGCGCTGCCGGAGAATCTGCGGCCGGGCCGCGTGGTCAACAATGCGCTGGCCTTCATCATCGACCCCAACCGGGTGGCCGGCCCGGAATGGCAGACGCTGACCGACGCGGTCCTCGACCATGTCGCCGACACGCCTCCCGCGCCCGGTAGCGACGGCGTCAGCATCCCCGGAGAGCCGGAGGCGCTGCACCGCATGACCGCCATGGACCGCGGCATCGCTCTCGACCCCGACACGGTCGCGGCGCTCCACCGCATCGGCGGCGGACTCGGATTGGACGTAAAGGCGTTGCTGGAGGGATAGGGGGGCTGCGTCTGCCCCCCGCCGTTCGCTCAAACCCTGATCGTTCAGGCCCAGTCCCCTCAAGCCCGGATCCTGTTCCGCAGCACCCCGTCCTCCAGGAACATCCGCGCCGTCTCCGCCGCGTTGCGCCGCATCTCGACGGCCGCCTGATCGGAGTGGAAGGCGTTGTGCGGCGTCACCACCAGCCGTCCGGCCAGCCAGCCCTCCCCTGCCCGCCAGGCGTCGAGCAGCGGATGGGGGGCCGGCGGCTCGACCGGCAGCACGTCGGTTCCGACCGCCGCCAGCCGGCCGTCGCGCAGGGCCGCTTCCACCGGGTCGAGCCCGGCGAACAGCTCGCCCCGCGCGGTGTTGACCAGGATGGCCCCCGGCTTCATCGCCGCCAGGGTCGCCCCGTTCAGCAGACCGCGCGTCTCCGGCGTCAGCGGGCAATGGAAGGTGACGATGTCGGATTCGGCCAGAAGATCCTCCAGCCGGCGGACGCGGCGGTAGCCGACAGCCTTCTCGTGCCCGGCCGGCTGCAACGGGTCATATCCCAGGATCCGATAGCCGAAGCCCTTCAGGCGGTTCACCACCGCGGTGCCGATCCGTCCGACCCCGACCACCCCCACGGTCGCGGCGCCGGAACGGTGCAGCGGCGTCAACGTATTGGCCTGCCATGTCGTCGTATAGCCGCGGGCGCGGGCATCATGCTCCCACAGGCGCCGCTGCAGCGACAGGATCATGGCGACGGCATGGTCGGCGACCTCCTCCGTCCCGTAATCCGGGTTGTTGCAGAACGGGATCCTGGCGGCTTCCAGCGCGGCGACATCGACACGGTCGTAGCCGACCCCGAAACGCACGACGATCCGGCAGCGCTTCAACCGCTCGACCGTGGCCGGACCGATGCGCGTGCTCCACACCAGCAGCGCGTCCAGCCGGGCGAGACGCTCCGGGTCGAGATCCTCCTCGCGTCGGCAATCGAGGAAATCCACCTCGGCGACACCATCCAGCACGGCGGCTTCAAGATCGGGGGGCGGAATCATGTGATCGGTGATGCCGACGACGAACCGCCTTGCCTGCTGCTGCATCCCTGCCGCTCCTGTCATTTCCCTGGTCGACGAGAGCGCAATCTGTCCATGAAGCCATGGGGTTTGCAAGCTGACGCCCACCTCCAGAATGGGGAATCAGTCATGCATCCAAGCAGGAGAACTGCCGAACGACCCCTCATACTCACGGGCGCCGCAGTGGAAACCTCTCCATCGCGAATCGAATACCGGGAGATGAAAACCACACCCTACCGTCTTGGCCAGCGAAATACGGGAGCCATGCGGTTCCAGCGGCAAATGAGCATGAGGCCGGGCTAACCATAAGTTATCCGCCGCAGCCAGACACTCGTGCCGGCCATACATGACGGACTCGGATTTCCCGGCGGACCAGACATTTGCAGGCACCCAAGGCCAACCTCATACGAATGCGCGGCATCGAAGGAAGCCGATCTGCAAAGCAGGGTGGATAGCCCCAATCAGACGCAAATCCGCAGCATTAGTACCGATTAACAATCAATTTTTGCCTGAATTTCTTTAACATACGGCCTGGCGGCTCCGTCAAGAACACACTGGTGGACGAGATGTCAGCGCAGGTTACGAAAAAAGAATACTTCCCAAGAACTGCGGCACACGGTCAGGACGACAGGAAGATCAGTGCCGTTATCGACAAGCTTGGAGCCGTTGCGACCTTATGCTTATTGATTTATTCGGTACTGAGCTACTTCCTTGCCGCATCGGATGCACGAAATGGGGAAGTCGGCCTGCCCAATCAGGCCGCCTTCTTCGCCCGGTTGGCAGCGTCCATCGCAGATTTCCCGATCCCGCTGGCGCATGCACTCACCGACGGCAACGTCCTGACCCATGATGGCCTCTATCTCCTGTCCTATGGCCTCCCGCTCGCCCTTCAGATCGCCGTGGCGGCATGGCTGTTCCGCTGGCTGACCGATTTCAGCGGTCCGGTCACGAAGGCGATGACGGATCGCCTCTTCTACTGGCCGGTTCTTTTCACCGTCGCCTGTATTCCGTCCTTTCCGGTAATGACGCAGGATCTCTGGTTCTCCGCATTGTGGGGCGAGATGATCCTCGAGGGGCACAACCCTTACTATGTTCCCTTCACGCCGGAACAGGCCAGCCTCTACCCCTTCGACGAAGTGTCGGCGAAGATGACCTACGGCCCGCTGTGGGCGGTCATCTCGGCCGGCATCATGGCGCTCAGCGACGGAAACGTCTGGGTGACCGGGCTTTTGTTCAAGCTGCTCCTGGGCGGCGCCTGGATCGCCGCGCTCGCCATCGTCCGGCGGATCGGCCGGACCCATGACGAGGCGACCGCCGCAACCGGCCTCGTCGCGTTCGGCTGGCTGCCCATCGGCCACATCTATTCGGCCGGCGAAGGGCACAACGACATGGCGATGGTCGTCCTCATGCTGCTGTGGCTGATGCGCCTTCCCTCCGGCGACCGTGCCGGCCCGCTGGCGCTGGCCGCGTCGGCCGCCTGCAAATACACCAGCGCGTCCCTGGTCTCGGTCGATCTGCTGTACAGGCTCGGCAAATCCAAGCGCATGGATCTCAAGAGCATCCTGGTCCCATATATCCTGCGCGGAATTCCGGCAGCCGTCTTCTTCCTTGCCGTTCTGTTCCTCTTCTTCCGCTCTCCCACCTTCTTCGATGCGGCCCGCGGCATGTCCGGCTGGCAGTGGCTTCAACCGGTCGATGTCGTTCGCGTTGCCGAGAGACTGCTGGGCATGGACCTCGCTCCCCTGCGCTGGCTCGTGCGCGCTTCATTCGCCGCTTTCGCGCTGTGGACGCTGGTCCCACTGTACCGCCGTCCCAGCACGGAGAATGCCTGGAAGGCCGCCACCGCGGTTATGGCGGCGGTGGTGTTCAGCATTTCGACCCACATGTGGCCCTGGTTCATGCTGTGGCTCCTGCCGCTGGCCGCCCTCGTCCCCTCCTGGTGGTTCTCACGCTGGATCTTCGGCGTCGCGGCACTGGCCCCGTTCGCGCTCGTCCCGTTCTGGCGCTACGAAGTGGGCTTCGACCCCTTCTACACCAAGACGCTTCCGGCCCTGCCCCTCTATCTGGGTGCAACCCTCTTCATGGTCTGGATGCTCGACCGCAAGGACCGCGCCGCGATTACCGCATGGGCGGCGGCATTGCCGAGGCGCCTGGGCATCACCCGTCCGCACCGGTCATGAGGAATCGCGAAATGACTGCCAGCCCGGCCGAAACCCTCGTCATGACAAGCCGGTCCCCGGCTCAGCCCATCGTCGGGAATGAGCCAATGGCAATGGCGAAGCCGCCGGCGGCCAGAGACAGAAGCCTGGATATCATCCGCGTCTCCGCCCTTGTGTTCATGGTGGCGGGCCATTGGGGGCGCGCGATGCCGGACGCCTACCATCTCGTCAACATCCTGCAATTCGTCTTCGAACTGGCGCCGGTGCTGTTCTTCTTCGCCTACGGAATGACGCTCGATCGCTTCCTTCAAAAGCCGCTGGGCCGGCGCATCGAGGATCATCTGAAGCTGTTCATCCTGGCGGCCATCCACAGCCTGTACCAACAGGGCAATCCCTTCTCCAGCGACTTCTTCATGTTTCTCTTCGCCGCCCGGCTGCTGTTCGATGTCGCCGTCAGGGTCGGCGCCGCCAACCGGGTGCTGATCGGCCTTTTCCTTCTCGCCCTCTGCGGCGTCTGGTTCGCCTTGCCGCTTCCCTTTATCTACGGCCTGTTCGTGCCATCCTTTCCGGGCTGGTTCCCTGTCTTCCCGTGGGTTCTCTTCGTCCTTGCCGGACGGATTTTCGCCCACCACCGGCACTCCCGCCTGACCGCGGTCGTTGCCCTGCTGGGACTCTCGGTGGCGTTGTTCGACATCCTGGCTCTCGGTCATGCGGTGTCGAAATGGCCGCTGTCGCCCGACTACGCCCTGCTCTTCGGCAGCGGGACCGCGGTGGCCATCCTCGTCCTCGACCGTATCCGTTGGCCCAGCTTCCTGCCCTGGCGAACCGTGGAGTTGCTGTCCGTCAATCTGCTGCTGGCGACGGCGCTGCATTACATCGCCGTCATCGCGGTAACGGCGGCGCATGGCGCGTTGAATCCGGTTCTCAGCGGATCGGTTCCGGCCCAGTATCAGCCGGCGGTCTTCACCCTGGAATATGTCCTGATGGCCGGTATCGCCCTCCTCATCCTGATCGTGCTGATCCATGCGGTCTTGGCGGCCGGTGTCTGGCTCGACGGCCGCGGCATCCTCGGCGTCGCCGACACCCTGCTGCCGGCCATCGCCACGATCGGCATCGTCCTCTATGCCGCCATGCTTCACGTCAATATGAGCATGCGCGACGTCGGGCTTCCCCTTCTCTGCACCGTGGCCTTCCTGATGGCCTACAAACGGGCATAGAGATCGCGTCTCCACAGGCACGCCTATCGTCCACCAGTCACGACGCGCGGCAAAACACCCCAAAACGAGGTATTCCGGACCGCACTGTACTATGTGATGCACCTTTTCGCGCCAATCCGAACACAAATGAGCATTGGCCCCCAAGAAGCATTGAGTCAATTCTGCCACTGTCGCGGATGCCAGGACCACGCACTCGGCATCCGCGCGATCTTCTTCGACCTGCTTCTGGAACCCGGCCATCTTTTCGTGTGAGGTGGAATGAGATATCTGGCTCGAACGCTATTAGCGCTCCTTCTCGTTTGCCAGCCCGGATGGGCCTTGTCTTCGGAAATGACCCGCTCGGACAAGGCGCTCTGGTTGAATGTGGGGGCTGGCGCGTTGGCCTTGGGCTGGGGCACTTGGTCGTGGGATTGGGGCTCGGCCGGCCCCAGATTTCAGGACGAGGGCTGGTTCGGCCGCACCACCGGCGAGGGCGGCGCCGACAAGCTGGGCCATGCCTGGTCGGGTTATGCGCTGAGCCACCTGTTCGCCTACAGCTACGAACGGTTCGGCTATGGACGGTCGGATGCGGCCCGCTACGGAGCTTATTCGTCCCTCGGCGTCATGACGGCGATCGAGATCGGCGACGCTTTCAGCGACGAATACGGCTTCTCCTACCAAGACATGCTGTTCAACGCGGCCGGGGCCGCGCTCGGCTATGTGTTGTGGGAGTATCCCGAGATCAACCGGATAATCGACTTCCGCGCCGAATACGATCCATTCCCCCGCGGCAAGAGACAGCTCGACGTCACCACCGACTATCAGCGCCTGAAGTACCTCATCGCCGTCAAGGCCGATGGGTTCGAAGAGGTCACCAACCCGCTGCTGCGCTATCTGGAACTCCACGTCGGCTACTATGCCCGCAACTATGAGAGTTATTCCGGCCCCGGATCCTCCGACCGACGCGAACGTAACGTCTTCATCGGCGTCGGGCTCAATGTAACCAAACTCCTGTCCCCCTATGTCGACACCGGTGGCGTCTTCAACTACGTCCAGGTGCCGTACACCTCCATCAACCTGGATCGCAACCTCGACCGCCGCTGACCGCCCCCGGCAATAGGAAGCCACCGCCCCGGCGAGGCCGCATCGAACAACAGGAGGGCGCCCCGCCGCACAAGGGAGCTTCGACGAGCTACGGACATGCTTGCCGAACATCCCCGGACACGGCGGGACGCGCGAAACTAGCCGACACGCTCCGCCCGCGCGATTAGAGCATCGCGCCTGAAATCTGAATCGACAGTTGCGCTTGGGCCGTTGACGTGATTCACCGTTGTTGGAGGTGGATCATGGGGCGCAGCTATTCGTCGGACCTTCGGGTTCGGATTTACGGAGAGGTCGAGAAAGGCGGTTCGCGTCGGGCGGCGGCGCGCCGGTTCGATGTGAGCGCGAGCACGGGCGTGCGGCTTGCTCAGCGCATGGCGGCAACGGGCTCGCTGGACCCGGCCCGGCAGGGGCGCCCACCGGGCGGTGGCAAGCTGGCCCCGCATGCCGAACTTCTGATCGGCTGGGTGGAGAAGCAAGGCGACATCACCATGCCCGAACTGGCGGCCAAGCTGAAGGCCGAGCGCGGGGTCACGGTCCACCCCGCCTCGCTGTCGCGCTTCCTGCTCGCCCGCGGCTTCACTGTCAAAAAAAACGGTGCTGGCGAGCGAGGCCGGTCGCGCTGACGTTGCTGAGGACCGCCGGAGTTGGCGCAGCCACCGTCAGCCCCGGATGCGCGAGGAGCCGGATCGGCTGGTGTTTCTCGACGAGACCGCAACCACCACGAAGATGACCCGACTGCGCGGACGGGCCAAGCGCGGCCAGCGGTTCAAGGCCACGGCGCCGTTTGGCCATTGGGACACCCAGACCTTCATCGCTGCCCTGCGCTGCGACGGGCTGACCGCCCCGTGGATCATCAAGGGCGCGATGAACCGGACGCTCTTCGAGACCTATGTCGAGACACAACTCGCCCCGACCCTGCGGCCGGGCGATGTCGTCATCCTCGACAACCTATCCAGCCATAAGAGTGAAAAGGCCAAGGCCATCCTCAAGGAACGTGGCGCTTGGTTCCTCTTCCTGCCGCCCTACAGTCCCGACCTCAACCCTATCGAAATGGCGTTCGCCAAGCTCAAAGCTCATCTCCGCCGCATCGGCGCCCGTACCATCGAGGAGTTGTGGAGGGCTGTCGGCTCTATCTGCGACCTCTACACACCAGACGAATGCTGGAACTACCTCAAACATGCAGGATATGCGTCAGATTAAACGCTCGAAACTCTAGGGGTGACCCTGGGACGGGAGGCTCGTCGGTGTGAACCGGACGGGGCTCTCATACCGGCAGGCCAATGAATTGACCCGCCGTATTGCGTTCAAACGTCACGCAGGCTGGACCCGCGCCCATAGGGGCGCGCCGCCCCCCAAATCCAATGAGGCGCGGCGGCCGGCGAACGCTTGAAAGGTCGGTTCAAGCGTTCGCCGGTATCAGTGAGGCCGAGGATGGGGTCAACACCCCGTTGGTTCCGGCATCCCGGCAACAGGTGGGGCAGGGGCGCAGGACTTCGCCGCGCCTTGCTCCGCACTGCCTTCGGCCGTCGGTGCGGTACGGATACCGAATCCGCTCAAATCGTAGCCGGTCCAGGCGAGATGGCCCGGCGACATCAGCAGCGGGGCCCAGATCACCGCCGACAGGACGTTGTACGTCTGAAATTTGCGATGGGGCATCGCCATCATACCGGCCGTCGTCGGCACCACCGCGCGCAGCGGGCCGATGAAACGGGCCAGGAACACGCTCTTGCTTCCATGACGCTGGAAGAAGGCTTCGCCACGGCGGCGCAGTTCGGGCTTCCTGTTCAACGGCCATAACCGGAACAAATGCTCGCCAAAGCGGCGGCCCAGCCAGTAGGAGGCGGCGTCCCCCAGAATGGCGCCGCCCACGATCGCCAGATAGACCGACCAGAAATCGAGAACGCCCGCGGCCACCAGCGCGCCGGCCGCGGTCAGCATGACCACGCCGGGAATGACAAGCCCGACGAGCGTCAACCCCTCCGCAAACGCCATGAGGAAGATGATGGCTTCCGCCCAGTCCGCATGCGTTTCGATGAAGGCGGCGGCAGCGGCCCCCTGGGCTGCGATATCAGGCAGTCCCGTCAGCAAGGCGTTCGCGCCCGCGCCGTCCCGATGCCTGCCGGTCGCTGGCAGACCACGAGCCGTCGATGCAAGTCGGTCATGAGAAGCGCCAAGTCCTTTTCCATGTCGGTGAAGCTGCCGAAATCCCGGAATACGATCACATCCGGTTTATCGTATGCGGGGCAATCGAAGCAAGTGGCGGTTGCGCATCGGAACGGCCGTTACCGCCAGCGCCCCGGGTTGCCGCTGGCCGCTATAACCATGGCCCTGACGATGGCTGCCCTGACGATGGCCATGGCCATGGCGATCCAACGCCGGGCTCCGGCGATGTGGCGTCGAACAGAGCCAGGATATCGCCCGCCGGATTCCAGCCCAGCACCCGCGACAGCCCGGCATAGCCGACGGAGAGGCGCGGATTCACCTCCACCACCACCGGGCCGTTCGGCTCTGGAGCTTCCGGCCGGTCGATGAGATCGACGGCGACATAGCCGCGCAGACCCGGAATGGCGGCGGCGATGGCACGGGCCAGCGGCTCCCAGGCGGCACGGCGGTGCTCCATGACCCCGACTTCCACGCCGTGGAAGGCGAACCGCCCATTCCCGCGCTCGACCTTCTGGCGGTTGCAGCCGAGCAGCCGCACCCCGCCGGCATTGTCGACCAGCATCGACAGGCTGCAGGCCTCACCCTCGACCAGCGGTTGGACGATCCAGCGGCCGGCATGCGGCGGCGTCCAGGCCGCGATGTCGTCGACGATGAAGGTATCGACGCAGCCGGCGCCGTCGTCCGGCTTCACCACATGACGGGCGGCGGGCGGCGGCGGGGCGCCGAAGGGAACGCTGGGGATGGCCTCGATGCCGTGGGCGGCCAGCCGGGCCGCCGTCGCCGCCTTCGACGAGGCCAGCGCGATGGCGTCGGGCGCACAGGCGACCACCGGCCGGCCGGTGCTGCGAAACAGATCGGCGACGGAAGCCAGCAACCCGTCGCTTTCCGGCGCGATCGGCCAGACCACGTCGCACAGGGCCGCCGCCGCCCGCCAGCGCGCCTCCGCATCCTCCCCCGGCGCCACCGGGAACAGTGCGACCCTCTCTGCCGGAAATGAGGGTGGGGGGAGGCGTTCGTCCCGGCACAGCATGACATGAATGCCATCCAGCGCAATCAGATCACCGACCAGAGCCGCGACCATCGCGTTGGCATCCGCCATCAGGTCGGGCGGAAGCGGCCCGTTGCACAGCGCGCCGCCGGTGACATACTCGCAGACCAGAACCCGACGAAGGCTGTTCTTCATGGACATCGTTCCCGTCATCGACCTGCTGGGCGGACAGGTGGTTCACGCCAAGCGGGGAGAGCGCGACCGCTACCGCCCGATCGAAAGCGCGCTGACCACAGGTTCGGCACCCCAGGATATCGTGGCTGCGCTGCTGGCGCTGCAACCCTTCCGCGCCTGCTATGTCGCCGATCTCGACGCGATCCACGGACATGGCGACCATCGCTCCACCGTGGCCGCTCTCCAGGCGCGTTGGCCGGAGATCGCCTTCTGGGTCGATGCCGGGCTGGCGACGGCGGACGATTGCCGCCGCTGGCTCGATGCCGGGCTGCGCCATCTGGTGATCGGCAGCGAAAGCCAGACCGACGGCGCGACGCTGGAAGCCGCGCTGGCGCTCGCCGGAGACGACCGGGTGGCGCTGTCTCTGGATGTCCGGCGGGGATTGCCGCTGGGTCCGGCGGCGCTGCACGAGGAGCCTGCCCGCTGGCCCAGGCGGGTGATCGCCATGACGCTGGACCGTGTCGGGTCGGGCGAGGGTCCGGATCTCGACCGCATCGCCATGCTGGCGGCCCGACGTCCGGGAGTGCGGGTCTGGGGCGCCGGCGGAGTGCGCGACGCGGCGGATTTGGACGCGCTGGCCGCGCAGGGAACCGATGCCGTGCTGGTGGCCAGCGCGCTTCACGACCGGCGCCTCGATGCCGGGACTCTCGCCCGCTTCACCGCCGGTCAGCGTCCCGCCGGTCGGGAGGCGGCGGACGGGTGAAGCCCGGCGGCGGCGCGGCCTGTGCCTTACCCGGCACCAGCTGCGCACCGCCCCAGGCACGAGCCGGGGAGATCAAGGCCGATAGTCCGGGGTCGTCGTGGCGTCGCGGTCGATCCGGCGGTTGCTGAACGCCTCGAAATCGGCCAGGGTACACAGCGATTCCATGCCGGCGGCCGGGGCGCAGCCCGGAACCGGAACCGGCGCGACGAATGGCCCGGCGGCATCCGGCCCGGTCAGCGGCGCCAGGAACCGAACCTGGTCCATGGTCTGCGCCATGAAGAACACCCGGACATAGCGTGTTCCGTCCGCCGGGTTGCGCAGCCGTTCAAAGACCAGCGCCCCGCCGGGTGGCGTATCGTCTTCCTGTGAACCGGCCAGGCTCCAGTGCAGGCCGAGCAGGCTGCCGAGTTCGGCCAGATTGGTGTCATGGCCGACGAACACGGTCATCGCGGCGGGCGGCGGTCCGGCATCGTTCGCCGCTGCTCCAGGATCTTGGGCCTCCTGGCCCTGGGCAAGCGCGATGCGGATCTGGCTCAGCAGCATCGAGGCGCCGAGCCGGGCGATGTAAGGCACACGCTCCACCACATCGTATTTCGCCTTGTGCAGTATCATCAAACTGGTGATCGCCACAGGGGTGGACGCCCGGCCCCAGGCGACCTGATCGGACGGGAAGTTCTCGTCGTACTCCATGCGGAAGACCTCCGTGATGGTCGACGCGTCTTCCAGCGGCCCGGACAGACCGACCTTCCGGCCGTTCTGCTTGACCTCGATCGCCCAGGGCAGATCCTGGAACGCGCAGTCCGGCTTTCCGAGCTGCGCCAGGCACAGGGGTTCGCCGCAGCATTCGAGGAGATTGCCCAACGCGGCAAGTTGCGGGTTCCAGCCTTCCTTCATGGCCTCTATTCTGCCGCCCATGGCCTCCAGTATGGCCTGTCGGGCGAGGGCCGGGTCGAGATGGGCGATTCCGGCGCCGATGGGGTCGAAAAGCGGGTCGTCGCCACTACCTGCCCGGAACCCGGCCTTCCGGTCGCAGCCCGGCGCCAGTCCGGCGAGCAGCGCGTCGCCCGTTGCCCTTGTCCGCTGGGAGACGTCGGCCCACACGAACAGGGTGTCTGCTTCCGGGCAACCCCGGCTCGGTAGCAGTCCGGCGGACACATAGCGCTGGCGATAGAATTCCCCCATGAGGACCATGGCGTCGCGTCCATGTGGGGTCAAATATCCGTCCGGCACCGGCCAACTCGGCCAAGGCGAGGCCGACAAAGGCGCGAGCTTCGCGCTGTCGGTCGGTGGGCGGATGCCGTGGCGGCTCAGCACGACCACCTTTTCCACCAGCCAGCCGTCGTCCGGCGGCCCAGCGGAGAGGGCCGGAAACGGCGGCGTGAAAACCGCGAGCCCCGCGACCAGCGTCAGAAGCAGCGGGAACACAAGCCGGAGGCGACGCGCATCGTTGACGTTCCCCATGTCGGACGATCCTTCGAGGAAGCGGGCGCGGAAGCGGAGTTTTTCAAGGCATTTTCAAAGAGTTATCGATGAATGCAAAATCGGCCGCACGCACGCCGGCATGTTCCGCTTGACGTAGACGGGGTACAGTCCCGATCAAGGGGGAAGGCAAAGAATCGCATGGACAGGGGGCCGGCTTGACCGCAGGCCCGGCTCCCCCAATCTGCTTCCTTGGAAGCCAAGGAATGCGGACCATCATGCATGTGGGCCACCTCGATGAACAGGAGCTTCGCCGCAATAAGCTCCGAAACGTTGCGCAGTCCATCCTGCTGGTGGCAGGCCTGACCCTGCTCGCCGCGACCATCGGCTGGTTGCTCTTCGGTCCGGCGGGGATCCTGTGGGTGATCCTCCTCCTCGGCACGGCCCTGGCCTTCGGCCGCAACGTCTCGCCCCAGGTCATGCTCAGGCTCTACGGCGCCCAGCGTCTTGGCTGGGCCGAGCTTCCGGAGGTTCAGAGGGCCCTCGCGGTATTGGCCCAGCGGGCCGGGCTGCCCAGCATCCCCGAACTGCATTACCTCTCGACGCCGGTGCCGAACGCCTTCACCGTCGGCTCGCCGCGGAGCAGCGCCATCGTCCTGACCGACGGCCTCCTGCGGAGCCTGAACCTGCGCGAACTCATCGGCGTCCTGGCCCATGAGATCAGCCATATCCGGAACCATGACCTGTTCATCATGGGGCTGGCCGACATCATCAGCCGGGTGACAGGGGCGATGGCGGTCACCGGCATGATCCTGCTGTTCGCCAGCCTGCCGCTGATGCTGGCGCAACAGGCGAATTTTCCCTGGCTGCTGATCGCGCTGCTCATCGGGGCGCCCTCCGTCAACACGCTCATTCAACTCAACCTGTCGCGAACGCGGGAGTTCGACGCCGATCTGGATGCCGCCGCGATCACCGGGGATCCCCTGGGCCTCGCTTCCGCCCTGGCCAAACTCCGACGCTACGATCCCGGCTTCTGGGAGAACATGCTGTTCCCCGGCCGGCGGACTCCGCACCCGTCCGTGCTGCGCACCCACCCCGCCACCGATGAACGCATCGCGCGGCTTCTCGCGCTTCAGCAGGCCGCCCCCCTGCCCTCCCCCTTCGGGGAACAGCCGGTCACACCTCCCGGGCACCTCGCGCCGCCCACCCATCGGCCGCGCTGGCGCTCGTCCGGTCTCTGGCACTGAGCGTCGCCGGCACACCGGCCGCTAACTGAGCCGGACGTACCCGGCTCGCCCGCTCAACCGGTCGAGGATCTGTTGGAACGAAGGGTCTGCCGGAATGTGATCGGCTAGGGGCGAGCGATATCGAGGACCCGGCACCCACTCTGCACGACTTACCTTGCGCACGCCGAGCCCGTATCATGAGAGCCGAGGCAGCCGGCCAGAACATGCCGACGGTTTGCTTGTGCCCGATCGAGACGAGGCACAAAGTTGTCCACACTGGGGGCAACCTCCATGCCGAGGCATGAACGGAGGCGCTTATGCCTTACGATCCCGCCATGTTCCGTTTGGATGGCAAGGCCGCCCTGGTCACAGGCGCGGGTGCCGGCATCGGCAAAGCCATCGCCGAGATGTTCGCCGCCGCGGGCGCGGCGGTCGCCGTGACCGACCTGCATGCCGAAGCGGCGGAATCCGTCGCGGCCCGCATCCGCGAAAACGGCGGGCGTGCGGTTGCCGCCGCCTGCAACGTGTTGGAGGATGAGGATTGCGCCGCCTCGGTCGCCTTCGCCTTAAACATCTTCGGCGCTCTTCACATCCTGGTGAACAATGCCGGCGGCGGCGGCCCCAAGCCATTCGACATGCCGATGTCCGATTTCGCCCGGGCCTATCATCTCAACGTTTTCTCGGTTTTTCGCCTTTGCCAACTCGCTGCGCCACACATCGAGGCCGCCGGGGGCGGAGCGATTCTCACCATCAGTTCGATGGCGGGGGAGAACAAAAACTAACGAATGACTTCCTATGGCTCGTCCAAGGCGGCGGTCAATCACCTCACCCGGAACATGGCCTTCGATCTCGGACCAAAAGGGATCCGGGTCAATGCGATCGCTCCTGGCGCGATCAGGACGCTGGCGCTCGAAAGCGTGCTGACACCGGAAAGCGAGAGCGCCATGTTGAAGCACACGCCGCTCGGACGGCTTGGAGAAGGCGACGATATCGCGGCGGCCGCTCTCTTCCTCTGTTCGGAAGCCTCATCCTGGATCAGCGGCCAGATACTGACCGTGTCAGGCGGCGGAGTCCAGGAACTCGACTGAGGCAACCTTGCCCCCGAGCAGAGTCCTCGATAGCCGGAGGGTTATACCGCCTGCGCGTTCCGCTGGCCGCGCCACGCCTCCTTATTAAGTGCCGTGGAACCGATATAGCGCAGAGTTGAGCACATTCGCATGAGTGCGTTGCACGGTACTATGCCCAAACCGAGGACGGCGCCATGGAAACGTGAGTCAAGACAAATGGCCTCCGATAAAACCGGAGCGGTTCACTGCGCCGATTGCTGACCTACTGGGGCGCAGAGCCCAACTGCCTTTCGATTAACCAGCCATATTCCTGATTAGGCAAGTCGCTCTACCGCGGCTACCGCGTCGGCGTGGCAGGAGTGGGGGTGCCAGCAAATCCCCCGCCCGACGATCCCGTCCTCCCCAGCCGCGTGCAGGGCGGCCAGACAGACCGGCGGGACGGGGCCGCCCGGCAGCACGGCGCAGGCATCCAGGCCGACACGGCGCTCGAAAACAGGATGTTCTACGCAGAGCAAGTGATCGGCCGCCGCCATAATGGCTTCAGCGGCAGCACCAAGCTCCACCCGCAGCAGCGGCGCGGTGTCGAGCGCCAGCGCGCCGAACCCTAACGCATCAATGACGGCGCTGTCGCCAATAGCAGGCAGGCGCGGGCGGGGTACGCCAATGTCGGGGCCCTGCGGGGCGGCGATGCGAGCGCTCGCCCAGCCCTTGCCCATCATGCCCGACAGACGCAGCCCGAATCGCACTCCGTTGCCGCCGGCCGAGGTCACCAGAGTTGCCCCGGGCACCCTGTCCGCGGTCAGCATCATCGCTTTGCAGGCGGCCATCCAAGGGTTGAGGAAAAACTGCCCGGCCTCCTTCAGGAATCCGCAGACATCGCCGGCCCCCCCCAGCCGCGACACGAGCGTGTCGGTCAGCAACGCCGAGGCCACCCCAACGCGCCCGTGCAACTCGTCCCCTTGCGCCATCGCCTCGCGGGCAAGGGCGGAAAGCTCCACCGGCCCGATGGCGGCCAGCGCCGGGCCAATCCTCCCGTGCAGCAGGCGCAGCCGCTCCACCACCGCCCCGCTGACAATTCCAAAACGCTGGGCAGGACCGCCACCCTCGTTCAGAGGGCTGTAAGCGCGGATGCCGGAGCCGCCCGCATCCTCCACCACATGCAACCACATCGATCGCGACACGACGGCGGCGAGCGGCGTGACCACGCCCAAATCCTGTGCCGGGCGCAGGCTCACCATGCCGTTCCGCACCAGGGCCTTGGCCTCCTCCACCCCATCGGCCATGCCTTCGAACAGCAGGGCCGCGGCGGCGGCGTTGAGGATCGGCGCGCAGATCTCCGCCGGATCGGCGAATGGCGGTCCAGCGTGCAGCAGCGTATGGCGGTCCAGCCCGATCCTCTCCCCGGCGGTCCCGGTTTCCACCCATACCGGCACGGCAGCCAACAGCCGTTCCACGGCCCGCGCGGTGGCGTCATTCATCGCGTGTTTCCTTGTGTTCGATCCCTCTCCGCCCCCGGAAAGGGCGATTCCCATCACGGCAGATGCAGCGGGGCGCGTCCGTAGTCGTTGCTGGCGTCCACCAGATGCAGCAGGTAGCGAAGGAAGGCCGCCCGGTCCTCCTTCGGCAGGGGGGCGACGGTGCGGTCATGGGCGCGCTGGGCCTTCTTGTCCATGCGGCGCAGCAGCTTCCGGCCTTCCGCGGTGATGGCGGCCAGCCTCATGCGCTTGTCCACCGGGCTGGCCCGGCGTTGGATCAGCCCGCGCTCGGCCAGCCGCGCCAGCACGCCCGCGGTGGTCGTGCGGTCGATGCCGATTTGGGCGCCCAGCGTCACCTGATCAAGATCGGGCCGTTCCGCCAGAGCGGTCAGCACGCTGTACTGGACGGGGGTGATGTTGAACTCCGCGCACTCCTCGACGAACATGGAGACGTGAATCTGGTGCAGGCGGCGGATCAGGAATCCGGGACGCTCCGCCAGGACGCGGTACGCCTCGTCAATCAAGGGATCGTCTAAACTCATGGCGGTCGGTCCGTCGGTGCGGGTTTGGGGGCCGGCTTGGGTATCAGGAAGGATGGCAGCGGACCCTGAGATCGGCAACCGGGGCTGAATGCAAAACCCTTCAGCCCATCAGCGACACATGGGCTGCAACGATCCGCCAGCCCTCCGGCATGCGGACCCATGTGTGGCTCTGCCGTCCGACACGCTCGGTGGACGGGCGCGTGAACTCGGTGTTGGCGGTCGCCATGTCATGGCCATAGGTGGTGACGACGGTGTTGCGCAGCGTCCGTTCCAGCCCCGCTGCCGGGCGACCCTGACGGAAGTCGGCGATGGCGTCATAGCCGTACAGATTCTCCCCTACGCCGTAGCGCAGGGTCGCGGGGTTGTTCCAGAAGAGCTCGTCCAGCACCGCCACATCGTTGGCGGTCAGCGCGCGTTCGTAGCGTTCGAAAGCGGCGGTGACCTCGGCCACCACCTCGGGGATGTTGATCTCAGGCGCCATCGTCTCAGACATCATGCGAAAAGATCCTCGGCAATGGCCAGCAGCGCGGAATCGCTGCCGCGCGGGCCGATGAGCGACAGGCCGAGCGGGCAGCCGTTCAGCCGCGCCGCGGGGATGGAGATTTGCGGCAGACCGGCCAGACCGGCTGGGCACAGGATCGCCAGCGCCCGCCCGCGCTCCGCGTCCACCGCGGCTCCCGACAAGCCACGCAGCGGTGCAATGCCCGGCGCACTGGGCAGGGCGATCAGCCCATCCGCTCCCAACAGGTCGTCCATCCGCCGGCGAATGCTCTCCCGCGTTTCCGCCGCGGCGTGGGTCAGGGCAGGGTCGAGCGTGGCTGCCGCGGCGAAGCGGTCGCGCACGCCCGGTCCGAAGGTGGGCTTCACCGAACCGATCCAGGCGCCATGCGCCGCCCAGGCTTCGGCGGCTTGAAGCGTCTGGAAGACCTGGCGCCACCGCTCCAGCCCCTCCGGGGCCAGGGTCACCGCGGTGGCGCTTCCGAACCGTTCCTGCAGCCGATCCCGGGCCGGAGCCAAGGCGGCGCGAACCTCCTCGCCGGCGACGGCGAAGGCGTCCTCGGCCACCAGCAGACGGCGTAGCGGAACGGCAGGAGCCGGGGGCAGCAATACCACTCCGACACGGTGAAGCAGCGCCGCGTCCCGCGCGAACCAGCCGACGGTGTCGAAGCTCGGCGCCAGCGGGACGGAGCCCTCCAGCGGAACCGCTCCGTGGGTGGGCCGGATACCATAGAGGCCACAATAGCTGGCCGGCAGTCGGATCGACCCGCCGGTGTCGGTCCCGATGGCAAAGTCCACCGCCCCGCCGGCCACCGCGGAGGCCGACCCGCTGGACGAGCCACCAGGGATGCGGTCCGGGGCCTCCGGATTCTCCGGCGTGCCGTAATGGGCGTTTTCGCCGGCCAAGCTCCAGGCCAATTCGTCGGTCAGGGTCTTGCCGGCGAGATTCGCCCCGGTGTCCAGCAGGCGCTGCACGGCCGGGGCGGTATGCTGCGGAATGTCGTGGGTGCGAAGCCAATCCGGGTTGCCCGCTCCGGTGGGAAGGCCCGCGACGTCAAACAGGTCCTTCACTGCGAAGCGCAGCCCGGCCAGCGGGCCGTCGGCGGTTCCGGCAACCTCGGCCAGACCGTGGGGAACGAAGGCGTTCAGAGGGTCGTTCGGCATGATGCGGGTGTGAGTCTCGGGTTCGCGGATGGTATCCCCTGGGATGGGGGAGGTGTTATCGGGGGCGGCTGTGGTTGCCTTGCAGGCCCCGGTTGCCGAAAAGGCCGCGCAGCCAATCCTTCAGCATGGCCCATAGCAGATTGCCAGCGTTCAATTCCTTGGGTGTTGGCGGCGCCTCGGTAACCGGAGCTGTCACCGCCTCCGCCGTCACCGGTGCCGTCGCGGCGAGTTTGGCTTCCAGGTTGCGGGCGAATTCGGCGGTCAGGCGGTTGGCGATCTCCTGCACGATGGCGCCGCGGCTGAATTGGGCCAGCACGCCGGTCAGGGTGAAATCGACGGTCAGGTCGATGCGGGTGCCCTGTCCCTCCTCCAGCACCGCGAAGGTCACGTCGGCCTTGGCGCGGGAATTGTTCTTGGGGTCCGTTCCCTGGCCGTGGATGACGCCCGTTCGGGTCGCCGCGTCCATCGTCAGCGTGCCCTCTCCGGTGAAGGTGGCGGCAATGGGGCCGAGCTTCACGCGCATCTGCCCAAAGATCCGGTCATCCTCGCGCGGCTTGGTCAAGGAGGCGCCGGGCATACAGGTGATCACCTGCTCCACGTCGCCCAGCAGCGGCCAGACACGGGCGCGCGGGAAATTGACGGCAAGGGTCTGGGTCAAGGTCGGCATTGGCTTACCCCGCGTTCGTGTTGCGCGCGTCGATGACGCGGCGGATGGCATTGACGATCCCGACATAACCGGTGCAGCGGCACAGATTGCCGCTCATGGCCGTTCGGATCGCCTGGTTGTCGGCGTCCGGGCAGCGCAGCACCACGTCGCGCGCCGCGACCAGCATCCCCGGCGTGCAGAAGCCGCACTGGAGTCCATGCTCCGCGGAAAAGGCCGCGCGCAGTTCCGCCGCCAGCGGATCGTCGTCGAGCCCCTCCACCGTGGTGACGGACCGCCCCGCGCAGGCGACGGCGAAGGTGATGCAGGAGCGGGCCGGCTCGCCGTCGATCAGGATGGTGCAGGCGCCGCACACGCCATGTTCGCAGCCCAGGTGGGTGCCGGTCAGCAATTCCCGCTCGCGCAGGAAGTCGCCCAGATGCTGGCGCGGCGGTACGGTGGCCTCGACCGGCATACCGTTTACGGTCAGGGAGATGGTTTTGGCGTGGACGCTCATGACATCACCTGCGCGATGGCGCGCTTCAGCGCGACGGTGTGGGTCCGAAGGGCGATGGGGTCGGCGGCGGCGGGGCTGCCGGCAAGATGCGCGGCCATAGCCGCCTCCGTGCAGCCCCCTTCGAACAGGGCCGGGCCGTCGATCACCACCGGCTTGCCGCTGGTCGCCCCGGCAACGCAGCGCCACAGCCCGCGTGCCGGATCGATCAGCGCCGCCCCGGTCGCGTGGGAGAACTCGCCGGTCTTGCGGCAGACCTTGTAGTATCCCCAGCGCGCTTGGTTCGATAGGGCAGGCACATGGATTTCCGCAAGAATCTCGCCGGGCTGCAATGCCGTCTCGAACACGCCCACGATGAAGTCGGTCATCGGCACCGTGCGCCGCCCGTCCCTGCCGGCCAGCACCACGTCGGCGCCGAGCGCGGTCAGGGCGTTGACCCAATCCGCCGCCGGGTCGGCGTGGGCAAGGCTGCCGCCGATGGTGCCGCGGTTGCGCACCGCGCGGTAGGCGATCACCGCCGCCACGGACGGCAGCACGCCGCGCGTGACGTCCGGGTAGTCCCCGTCCTCCAGCCGGGCATGGGTGACGCAGGTCCCGATCGCCAGCCGGTCGCCCTCCCGGCGGATCTCCTGAAGCTCCGGAATGCGGGTGATGTCCACCAGCAACTCCGGTTGGGCCAACCGCAGGTTCAGCATCGGGCCGAGAGACTGGGACCCGGCCACGGGCCGGACCATCACGTCCTCGCGGGATAGAAGCTCCAAAGCCGCGTCCAGCGTGGCCGGCTGTGCATAGTCGAAATCGACCGCCTTCATGCCGCACCCCGTCCGGTGGCGTGTTGTCCGGCAATGGCGGAGAGGATGACCTCGGGAGTCATCGGCGCGCTGGTCACGCTGGCGCCAAGCGGCTTCAGCGCGTCGTTGATGGCGTTGCAAAGCGCGGCGGGCGGGGCAATGGCGCCGCCCTCACCGATGCCCTTCACGCCGAACTCGGTATAGGGCGAGGGCGTCAGCATATGGATGATCCTCACATGGGGGACCTCGGTGAAGCCGGGGATCAGGTAATCCATGAAGGTGGAGGCGAGCGGCTGGCCCTCCGCGTCATAGGGCATCCGCTCGTAAAGCGCGGTGCCGACTCCCTGGGCGACGCCGCCATAGATCTGGCCATCCACGACCATTGGGTTGACCATGGTTCCGGCATCCTCGACCACCACGTAATCGAGGATCTCGACCTGACCGATCTCCGGGTCCACGGCCACCGCCACGGCATGGGTGGCATAGGAGAAGGTGCCGTGGTCGCTGCCCGGCTTGTAGCCGGCGGTGACCTCCAGCCCGCCGCAGTCCACGTCGGCGGGGAGGAGTTGCGGCGCGCGGTACCAGGTGTGGGCGATCTCCCGGACCGTCACGGCGGCGGCCCCGGCCTTCACCGCACCGCCTTCGAGAACCACCCTTTCCGGCTCGGCCTGCATCAGATGCCCCCCGATCCTGCACAGCCGCTCGGCGAGCGTGCGGCAGGCGGTGGCCACGGCGCCGCCGGCCATGACCATGCTGCGCGATCCCCAGGTGCCCGTCGAATAGGGCGTCAGGCCGGTGTCGCCGTGCACCAGCTTGATCATTTCAAGCGGGATGCCCAGAACCTCGTGCGCGACCTGGGCGAAGGTGGTTTCCATGCTCTGGCCGTGCGATTGCACGCCGACGCGCAGCTCCAGCCCGCCGTCCGGGGTGATGCGGGCCTGCGCCTGCTCATGCCCCGGCACCATGGGAATGCCCCAGCCATGATAGACGGCGGTGCCGTGGGCCGACTGCTCGCAATAGGTGGCGAAGCCGACGCCGATCAGCCGGCCATCGCGCTCCCCGGTCCTCTGGCGGGCGCGCCAGCCGTCGAGCTCGATGGCGGCGACGGCGCGGCGGACGGATTCGGGGTAATCGCCACTGTCGAAATGCTTCTTCGTCACGTTGTCGAAGGGCATCTTCTCCGGCGGGACGAGGTTTTCCAGCCGTACCAGCCACGGCTCGCGGCCCACCGCGTCGGCCACCGCGTCGATCATCTGCTCCATGGCGAAGCACACGCCAGTCCGCGCCACGCCGCGGTAGGGGACGATGGGCGGCTTGTTGGTGCAGACGGAGAAGGTGCGGCAGCGGTAATGCGCGAAGTCGTAAGGGCCGGGCAGGATGCTGCCAATCTGTGCGGCCTCCAGACAGGCGGAAAAAGGATAGACGGAATAAGCTCCCGCATCGACCCAGGCGTCGGCCTCAATCCCCAGCAGCCGCCCGCGCTCGTCGGCGTAGGCGGTGATCTCGTAATGATGCTCGCGTGCGTTGGCGGCGGCCACCAGATGCTCCCGCCGGTCCTCGGTCCAGCGGATGGGGCGATCGAGGCGCATGGCGATCCAGGCGGCCACGACCTCCTCCGGCTGGAGCAGGCCCTTCCAGCCGAAGCCGCCGCCGACGTCCGGCGCCACCACGCGGATCAGCCCCTGGTCGATGCCCAGGCATTCCGACAGGCCGGCGCGCACGATGTGCGGCATCTGGGTGGAGGTGGTCAGGACGAGCTGCTCGACGTGGCGGTCCCAGTGGACGACCACGCCCTTTCCTTCCAGCGGCACCATGCACTGGCGCGCCGTGCGGATGGTCCGCGACACCCTCACCGGGGCGGTGGCCGCGATCTCCGCGATGTTTCCGCCGGTGTTGGTCTCCAGGAACACGTTGTCCGGCCAGTGATCGTGCACCTTCGGTGCGCCGGGCTTCACTGCCTCCAGCATATCGGAATTCACCGGAAGTTCGGCGTAATCGACGAGGACGGAGGCTGCGATATCCTCCGCCTCAGCGCGGGTGGCGGCGACGCAGACGGCCACCGGCTCGCCCACGAAGCGCACCTTTCCGTCGGCCAGCACCGGCTGTTCCGACACCTTGAAGCCGGGCAGGCCCGAGACGGCGCGGATCGGCTTCACGCCGCCAGTCGCCAGATCCGCCCAGGTGAAGACGGCGCCGCGGTGCTCCTTCGGAATCTCGATGCCGGTGATGGTGGCGTGGGCGACCGGGCTGCGCACGAAGGCCAACTCCTTCATGCCGACCAAAGCGATGTCGCCGACGAAGCGGCCGCGCCCGCGCAGCAATCGGTCGTCCTCCTTGCGGCGGACCCGGGCGCCAACGCCGGAACCGGCGCCAGACCCGGAGGTGCAAACCTCTCCCATTCCGTGACCCTCTCGTTCTTCTTCTCAGCCGCCCAGATAGGCGCGTTGAATGTGGTCGTTGGCGAGCATGGCCTGCCCGGTGCCCTGCTCCATCACCTGCCCGCTTTCCAGCAGATAGGCGCGGTCGCACATGTCGAGCGCGGCGTAGGCGTTCTGCTCGACCATCAGCACGGTGGTCCCTTCCCGCCGGATGTCCGACACGATCTCGAAGGTGCGCTCAACGAGGTTGGGGGCGAGGCCCAGCGACGGCTCGTCGAACAGCACGATCTTCGGGCGCGACATCAGTGCCCGGGCGATGGCCAGCATCTGCTGCTCGCCGCCCGACATGGTCCCGGCGTGCTGGTTCAGCCGCTCCTTCAGGCGGGGAAAGCGGTGGAACAGCCGCTCCAGGTCCTGGGCCACCGCCTGATGGTCGCGGCGCAGATAGGCGCCCATCTCCAGGTTCTCGCGCACGGTCAGGTGGGGGAAGACGCGCCGCCCCTCCGGACAGTGCGCCACCCCGAGCGCCAGCACCGTGCGGGGAGAAGCGTTGCCGATCTCCCGCCCATCGAAGGTGATGCGGCCCGTGGTCAGCGGAAGCAGCCCGCTGATGGCGCGCAACGTCGTGGTCTTGCCCGCCCCGTTGGCGCCGATCAGCGTGACCAGCTCTCCCTCCTCCACCGTCAGCGAGACGTTGCGGAGCGCCGGGATCTGGCCGTAGCAGACGGTGATCCCCTCAACCTTTAGCATGCTTCACCCCCTGGCCCAGATAGGCCTGGATCACGTCCGGGTTGGCGCGGATCACCTCCGGCGAACCTTCGGCGATGATGCGCCCATGGTTCAGCACCACCACGCGGTCGGAGATGGTCATGACCATACGCATGTCGTGCTCCACCAGCAGGATGGTCACGCCGCGGTCGCGGATGCGCTGGACCACCGCCATGAAGGCTTCCGTCTCTGACGGGTTCAGACCGGCGGCGGGCTCGTCCAGCAGCAGCAGCTTGGGGTCGGCGGCCAGCGCGATGGCGATGCCGAGAAGCCGCTGCTCGCCATAGGCGAGATTGCCGGCCAGTTCTTCGGCGCGGTGGGACAGGCCGACGAAGTTCAGGATCTCCGCCACCGCGGCCCGCATTCGCTCCGTCTCCGCCCGCACGGACGCGAGCCGCAGCAGCGCCCCCCAGGTTTCCGTCCGGCCCTGCCGGTGCATTCCGGTCAGCACGTTGTCGAAGACGGTGCAGCCCGCGAAGATGCTGGTGCGCTGGAAGGTGCGCACGACGCCTAGGCCGGCGATGCGGTTGGAGGACAGGCGCGTCAGGTCGGTGCCGCGGAACAGCACCCGCCCGCCGGTCGGCTTCAGGAAGCCGGTGATGACGTTGAAGGCCGTCGTCTTGCCCGCCCCATTGGGGCCGATCAGGCTGACGATTTCCCCCTCCGGCACGGCGAAGCTCATCGAGGCGATGGCGACCAGACCGCTGAAGTGGACGGCGACCTCGCACACCTCGAGGATCGCCGCGCTCGTGGTGTCGAGGGCGAGGCTCATGCCGAGGTCTCCTTCCGCAGTCCCAGCGCCGTGGCGGCGACGCGCTTGCGGCGGCTGGCGACCCAGTTCGACACCGCCGGAACGATGCCCTGCGGCAGGAAGAAGACGACCACGATCATGGCGACGCCATAGATGATCCACTGCAACTCGGGTCGCGCCACCTCGCGCAGCAACTCGGGCAGGATGCCGAAGGCAAGACCGCCGACGATCGGACCCGCCAGGGTGCCCTTGCCGCCCGTCACCACCATGATGACCATGGTCACCGTGTAGATGAACATGAAGACGTCCGGGTCGACGATGCGGATGTAATGGGTGTAGAGCCCGCCGGCAGCCCCGGCCATGGCCGCAGCGATGACCGTGGCGACGACCAGATAGCGTGTCACGTCGATGCCGACCGAGCGCGCCAGCGATTCGTTCTCGCGCAGCGCCACCAGCGCCCGGCCCACCCTCGACTGCACCAGCCGCTGGATCACCAGGAAGCAGACCACCGCGACCGCCAGCACCAGGAGGTAATTGTATTCCTTCCGGTAGAGCGGGATCACCCCGTCCCAGGGCAGCCAGACCGACAGCGGCGGGATGTTGTTCAGCGCCATCGGCCCTTCGGTCAGATCCACCCAGTTCAGCGCGACCATGCGCATCACCTGGGCGAAGCTGATGGTGACGATGACGAAGTACGCCCCGCGCACCCGGAAGGCGAGCTTGCCGATCAGGAAGCCGAACAGCGCCGCCACCAGAATGCCACCGAGGAATGCCACCCACACCGGCTGCGGCGCCATCACGAAGGGTTGCTCCCCGCCGAGATCGAGATCGAAGCCGAGCGACAGCAGCGCGCTTGTGTAGGCCCCGATCCCGAAGAAGGCGATGTGGCCGAGGCTGAGCTGGCCGGTGTAGCCCAGCAGCAGGTTCAGGCTCATCGCCCCGATGATGAAGATGCCGGTCGAGGTCAGGATGTAAAGAATGTACTGGTCGCCCAGCCACAGCGGAAACACCGCCATGACCAGGACGAACAGCCAGGGAGAAAGGCGCGTCGTCATCCGATCCGCTCCTTCATGGCGAAGAGTCCGTGGGGCCGCACGATCAGCACGGCGATGATCAGCAGGAAGCCCATGGCGTCGCGGTAGCCTGACGACAGGTATCCGGCGCCGAACTCTTCGGCCAGAGCCAGGACGAAGCCGCCGATGGTGGCGCCAGGGATGTTGCCCAGCCCGCCGAGGATCACGATGGCGAAGGCCTTCAACGCAACCAGATCGCCCATGGTCGGCGTGACCACGAAGATTGGGCCGAGCAGTGCCCCCGCCGTGGCGGCGAGGCCGGAGCCGAGCGCGAAGGTCAGCGTGTACATCAGCCCGCGGTTGACACCCATCAGCGCCGCCGTGTCCGGGTCCTGGAAGGTGGCGCGCATGGCGACGCCCAGCTTCGTCCGGTTGATGAGCAGGTAGAAGCCGCCCAGAAGCAGCAGCGCCACGCCCAGAACGAACAGCCTGTTCATGCCCACCGACACCGATCCCAGGACCACCGGTTCGATCGGGAAGGGGCTGGGGACGGACTTCGCGACGCCGCCCCAGACCAGTTGCTCCCCAGCCTGCATGGCGATGCCGGCGCCAATCATCACCAGCATGGTGGTGTCGATGTCGGCGCCCTTCAGCGGGCGCAGCAGCGTGATTTCGATCAGCGCGCCCAGCGCCATGCCCAGCGCGGCAGCCACCGCCAGCGACAGGAAGAAGTTCAGCCCCATCATTCCGGCCAGCATGTAGGCCATGTAGGCGCCGAAGGTGTAGAGTTCGCCATGGGTGAAGTTGACCACGCGCATGATACCGAAGATCAGCGTCAGGCCGATTCCCAGCAGCGCGTAGGTTCCGCCCAGGACCACGGCGTTCAGAAGGTGCTGTAGGTGATCTTCCACCGCTTGTCTCCATCCCTCTGGGGGTTTCTGGCGGGGTGTTTACGGCATCGTCACCTTGCCGTCCTTCACCTGGACGACGTAGACGTTGGCCTCGTTCTGTCCGCTCTCCTTGCCTTCCGGGCCGTCCTTCCTGAAGGCGATGTCGCCGTTCACGCCTTCCAGCTTGACGGCCCACAGCGCGTCGCGGATGGCCTGCGGCTCGGCCTTGCCCGCCTTTTTGATGGCCTCAACGATAGTCATGATGCCGTCATAGCCGCGGTAGCCCTCCGTCAGGCCGGCGAAGTCGTAGCCCTTGCTGTTCCAGCCATCGACGAAGGTCTTGGCGACCTGCGGGTGCATCGCCTTCTCCGGAAACCAGGGAGCGAAAAACAGTGTGAAATAGCCGCCGTTCGCCGCCTCCCCCGCCTGCGCGATGAGCTGGTCGGGGGAGGAGGAACCGCCATTGGTGATGATCCGGTGCGGCAGGCGCAGCTCCGCCGCCTGCTTCAGGATCAGGGTGATCTGTTCGACGCCCGTGGTGACGAACAGCGTATCGCCGCCCGACTGCTTGATGCTGGAGAGTTGGGCCGACATGTCGGTGGCCTCCGGCGCCATCGTTTCGGTGACGCCGATCTTGATACCTTGCGCCTGGAGCATCTTGCGGAACTCGTCCGCCGAGCCGCGCCCGAAGTCGTTGTTCACCGCTAGGAAGTCGGCCTTCTGGATGGCCGGTTGGAAATGGTCGAGCTTTTCCGCGAAGGACTTGGCCTCCATGGCGGAGGTCGGGGCGATGCGGAAGACCCAGGGGTTGCCCGAGGTGGTGACCTTGGTCGAGGAAGAGGTTTCGACCACCATCGGCACTTTGTACTCCATCAGCTTCGGCATGACCGCCAGGGTGAAGGTGGAACTCCAGGCGCCCATCAACACCGGGACCTTGTCGCGCACGATCAGCTTCTCGGCCGAGGCGACGGCTTCCTTCGGGTTGCTCTTGTTGTCCTCGATGATGAGCTGGATCTTCTTGCCCAGGACGCCGCCATTGGCGTTAACGACCTCCTCCGCGACCCGCGCGCCATTGGCGACGTAGTTGCCCGAGGCGGCGACTGCGCCGGTCAGGGGTTGGCTGACGCCGATTTTGATGGTGTCCTGCGCATGGGCGATCCCAGGTGCAAACAGCACGGTGCCCAGCAGCAACGCGGTGGTCTTCATCGTTCGCATGTCGTCTAGCCCCCTCATATTGATCTGAACCCTCGGGTCGGCGGTCACCAGGAGGCTACCCCGCCGTCGCTGCGGGGATCGGTCGCCCCCTCCAGCGTTCCGTCGGCATGGCGGACGATGGCGCCCGCATGCCCCATGGTGCTCGTGAACGGATCAAGCAGTTCGACCTCGTGTCCCGCGTCCTGCAGGGCGGCGACCAGAGCGGGATCGAAGCGGCTTTCCAACTTCAGCGTCACGCTGTTCTCGCCCCAGGTACGGCCGAGCAGCCAGCGCGGCGCCGTGACGGCGGCCTGCAACCCCTGTCCGAACATCGCATAGCGGGAGAAGACCGCTGCCTGCGTCTGCGGCTGTCCTTCGCCACCCATGGTGCCGTAGACCATGCAGCGCCCGTCATCGAAACGGGCCATGGCGGGGTTCAGCGTGTGGAAGGGCTTGCGGCCGGGCGACAGCGCATTCCAGCCGTCCTCGGCCAAGCGGAAGGAGGCGCCGCGGTTCTGCCAGGTGATGCCGGTTTCCGGCAGGACGAGGCCGGAGCCGAATTCGAAATAGACGCTCTGGATCATGCTGACGGCGCGGCCTTGCCCGTCGATCACGCCCAGCCACACCGTGTCGCCCGGCTTCGCCACATGGGGCCAGGGCAGTGCGCGGGTACGGTCGATGGTCGACGCCAGCCTGTCCAGCGCGTCAGCGTCCAGGAAGCTCCGCGCCTCATGCCGCATATGGGCAGGGTCGCCAACCTCGCGGTCTCGGACGAGGAAAGCCTGCTTGGTCGCCTCGATCAGCCCGTGGATGTGGTCGAAGCTTTCGCCATCCGTCACGGCCAGCCGGTCGAACAGGGCCAGGATCATCAGGGAGGCCAGCCCCTGCGTCGGCGGCGGGTGGTTGAACAGCCGCGCCCCGCGCACGCCGACAGAAAGTGCCGAGCGGCGGTGGGCCGCGTGGTCCGCCAGGTCCGCCGCGGCCAGTGGCGACCCGGCGCGTTCCAGATCCGCTGCGATGGAGACGGCGAGCGGCCCGCGGTAGAAACTGTCCAGCCCCTCTGCCGCCAGCCGGCGCAATGTGGAGGCCAAGGCGGCTTGTTTCAGCGTGGAGCCCTCGCGCGGCACGTCTCCGTCCGGCAAAAACGTGCTGGCGAAGCCGGGAACCTCCTTCAACTCGTGCAGCTTCTGGCGGGTCAGCGCCTCTTGGCTGGCGGTTACGGGAATTCCCTGCTCGGCATGAGCGATGGCCTCCTCGAGGATGCGGGCAAGCGGTAGCGGATCGGCCCAGCCGGCGCTGACGGCCAGCGCCTCGCGCCAGCCGTCGATGGTGCCGGCGACCGTGTTCGCCGCCAGCGGCCCGCGCCAGGGAACCGCCGCATGGCCGTTGCGCCGGTAGAGATCGAGCGAGACTGCCTTGCCCGCCCCGCCGCAGGCGTCGATGGCGACAGGGTCGCGTCCCGGTTCGGCAATCAGCCAGAAACCGTCGCCGCCGATGCCTGTCATGTGCGGGTAGACGACGGCCAACGCCGCAGCGACCGCGACCGCCGCCTCGACGGCAGTTCCCCCGTCGCGCAGAATCTGGAGGCCGGCTTGGCTGGCGAGATGATGCGGAGAGGTGACCATTCCCCTGCGACTGCGCGGCGTGTTCAGCATGGGAACCTCACTGAGGAGGGACGCGGAATGGAGAGTAGCCCTGCCATTTTTGCGGATATCCGACTTTTCCCGTTGGTTTCCCACCCTTTTGCGAACGGCGTGCCAACCGTTGGCATGCTGCGCATTCCGGATCGACTGGAGGATGGGCAGGGCAGTGTCCGGAACCCTGAAAGTGCCCCATTGTTGGGCAAGCAGGTTCAGCGGATCGTGGCCCGATGCCAATGGGTGCGGGCAAATCCTCTTGAAATCCAATGTTCAATCATGAGTCGAGATGGCTTTCGCAATCCGCTCCATTCCTGCGCAATCACTGCCCAACGCACAGGCATCAGTCAGTATGCTGATGATTTCCGTTGCGGGCCGAACCATTGGGCGCACCCCGTCGCATGGGGGATCGCAAGGGCAGAGAACCGTCTGGAAACCTGATTCCGCACCTCGGACGCTGCGTGCATGCACAAATCGGCAGCAGGGTTCTTTGCTTCCTTGCGCATGACAATTCGTCAGTATGCTGTTGAAAGTGATCTGTTCCGCTGCGCTCTTTCAATACGCTGGCATACCGTATTGGGCATATTTTAAACACCGGATGCTCAATAGGTGATCATTTGTCAGCATGCTGATTTTTTCCACCCTCCAGAGACGCCATCCATCTTGGCATGCCCCTTGCTCAAGCGAGTATCGGATGAAAACCAGCGCAAATGGGTGGGTTATGTCAGACACGCACACGTTCGACCTTCTACTGCGCGGCGGGCGGATTCTCGATCCGGCCAACGGGCTTGATCTGGTCGGCGATCTGGCGGTTGCGAGGGGCCGCATCGCGGCAGTGGCGGAACGGCTGCCCGACGATGGCGCCGACACCATCCTCGATGTTTCCGGAAAGCTCGTGACGCCGGGCCTGATCGATACCCACGCGCACGTCTTCGAGAAGGTGACCGGGCGTTTCGGCCTGAACCCGGACATGGTGGGCGTGCGCTCCGGCGTCTCGACTCTGGTGGACCAGGGCGGGCCGAGCCTGATGACCCTGCCGGCTTTCCGCCGCTTCATCGCCGAACCGGCGCGCTCGCGCACGCTGTGTTTCCTGTCGGCCTATCTGGTCGGCGGGCTGGAGGGTCATTATTACCCGCAGCTCTACCGCCCGGATTGCGTGGATGTGGATGCCACCATCCGCGTCGGACGCGAGAACCGCGACATCGTGAAGGGCATCAAGGCCCATGCGGAGGTCGGCGGCGCCTCACGCTGGGGGCTGGACGTCATCAAGCAGGCCAAACGCATCGCGGACGGGATCGGCGTACCGCTTTACGTCCACCTTGGCCAGCTCTGGCCGGAGGTGGAGGGGGGCGAGGCGGTCGATCCTGACATGCTTGTGGAGGAACTTGTTCCGCTTCTGGATCCGCGCGACATCCTTGCCCATCCCTTCACCCGTCACCCCGGCGGCTTCATCTCCACCCGCACCGGCGAGGTGCATCCCGTCATCTACAAGGCGTTGAAGCGCGGGTTGACCGTGGATGTCGGTCACGGCTCGCACTTCAGCTTCGAGATGGCGCGGCGGACATTGGCGGCGGGCATCCTGCCCTATACGCTGGGCGCGGACCTGCATGGATACAATGTGAAGGTCCCAACGGCCGGGACGGGCGGCGACCGTGAGATCAACCCCTTCTATGGAGTCGCTCCCTTCAGCCTGTCACACGCAATGACCGAGCTTCTGACGCTGGGCATGGCTTTGGGCGACGTTGTGAAGACGGTGACCAGCAACCCCGCCGCCATGCTGGGCATGGCCGACGAGATCGGCGCTTTGACACCGGGGATGGTAGCCGACGTGGCAGTGCTGGAGGTCAAGGCGGGCCGCTGGCAGCTCAGCGACAACAGCGGGGAGCGGGTGACCGCGTCGGAGATGATCGTTCCGGCCTTCTCGTTGCGCAACGGGGTGCTGGAGGAGGTGGACAGTCCGCTGCTGCCTAAGCCGATTCCGGACGCTGCGTAAGGTGCGGTCTTTGGAACGATGGCGCGCTCTGCGAACCTCCCTGTCTTCAAGGAAGGGGTTATCACCGCTGCGCGGAAAGCACCCTCCTCCTCGCAACCGGGGAAATCCGGGCCAGAGGCGAGTTCGGCACATGAATACCTCTCCATCCAATGAGGTCGCCACCCATGCCCGAGACTGCACTCGTCTTTTGGATGTTCGATATCCCGGCCCGCTGTCGCGACGCCGGGGGGCGGCGGTTGGGGGAAGCCCGCGCCCTGCTGCTGTCCCAGCCGCAGCGTCGGCAGCGTATGATGCTGGAATTGTCGCATGCCTCCCCGCTCGGAGCCGGAAGCCGCATCGTCACTAAACGGGCTGCTTTCGTGGTGGAGCATTGCGAGGGCGAGTCCGGCTTCGGCTTCCGGCGCTACGCCGTGCGTTGTACTGGGACGCGGCCGGCGCCATGAAGAAGCGGGGGGGCACCAAGTTCGTGTGTCAAAGCCACCCTGTACTCACTGAACCGCTCCGGCTTTCCCGGCAACTGTAATCCTCATCATCGCAAACCGCCCCTAACACCGGCGAGGATTTCGCCTCGGAGTTGACGAGCAACGAGGAGGGGGACGCCTCTCTGGTCGGGCCGTTGCTCGCCCAGATCCCATGTTTGATCGGCACACTGCTGGCGGACGGAGCCTTCGACGGCGAGCCGGTCTACCGTGCCGTGGCCGCCCACAGCCCTGACGCAGAGGTGATCATCCCGTCACGCTCGACCGTGGTGCCGAGCGACACCACCGCCAGCGCTCCCACGCAGCGCGACCGTCACATCCAGATGATCGCCGGGTGTGGTCGGCTCGGCTGGCAGAGGGCCGCCCACTACGGACGCCGCTCCTTGGGCGAAGTGGCGATGATGCGCTACAAGCAACTGATCGGCCGCGGCCTGCGCTCCCGGGTTCTGCCGACCCGGAAAGTCGAGGCCGCCGCCGGCGGCAAGGTCATGAACATCATGACCAGTTTGGGAATGCCAATCTCCCGCAAGGTTGCCTGATCACCACCGCCCCCGGCAGACTCCGTTCCCACGCCCATTTGCGCGACAAAGTCATATGCTGCCGAATATTTTCGCAGAGTTGCTGAAAATATTCCAGTTTGCAACAGTGCCCCCTCGACGTCATTGCTTGTCGATTTTGATCAACACCGGGGCGAAGGTCAGGAAGGGGAAGTTTGAGCCGTTGAGATTGGCGGTAGGCTCGACGGCGGTTCTGTACTCCTTGCTGGAAGCGCCGTTGCTTGGAGCCGCTGAGAGCTGGCCGTTACTTTCCTGGTCGGTGAAGGGCTTGGTTACGCGGTTGAGGGTGCTCGCCGTCGGCGTGTCGGTGTTGGCCGCCTCCGTCACCTCCAGCACTCCTGGAATGAACTCCGCCAGGATATAATTGTTGCTGACCAACGCCAGTGTACCCTGGGTGATGGAATAGCCGCCCGATGCCCTGAGATCATCCGTGCTCGACAAAGCGCCGGAGAAGACCGTCTCCGCCGTATCGCCATGTCCGAACCCGGCCCCACCCACCGTGTAGGTCAGGGGGCTGGCTTTGTCGCGCCGCCTGACCTTCTGCGAATCGGCCGTGACGACAAGCGCCGCCCTGGCGATGGCGAGCGTTCCCGGCGCGTAGGTGATGTCGTAGTTGCCGGAGGTCAGGCCCGAGGCCGTCAGCGCGTAGGTGCCAGCGTTGACCGCCCCTTGCGCCGTCCCGCCGTAAGCCAGCGTGCCGCCCAGAACCCCGGCGGTTTCGCCGTTGACGAAGCCGCTGTAGGAGACGCCCGCGCCGCCGGTGTAAGCCAGCCCGTCATAGGTCTTGCCGGCGTTGCTGGCCGTGACCGTCAGCGCCGCCTTGTTGACGGTGAGCGTCCCCGGCGCGTAGGTGATGTCGTAGTTGCCGGAGGTCAGTCCCGAGGCCGTCAGCGTGTAGGTGCCGGCGTTGACCGCCCCTTGTGCCGTCCCGCCGTAAGCCAGCGTGCCGCCCAGAACCCCGGCGGCTTCGCCGTTGACGAAGCCGCTGTAGGAGACGCCCGCGCCGCCGGTGTAAGCCAGCCCGTCATAGGTCTTGCCGGCGTTGTTGGCCGTGACGACAAGCGCCGCCCTGGCGATGGCGAGCGTTCCCGGCGCGTAGGTGATGTCGTAGTTGCCGGAGGTCAGTCCCGAGGCCGTCAGCGTGTAGGTGCCGGCATTGACCGCCCCTTGCGCCGTCCCGCCGTAAGCCAGCGTGCCGCCCAGAACCCCGGCGGTTTCGCCGTTGACGAAGCCGCTGTAGGAGACGCCCGCACCGCCGGTGTAAGCCTGCCCGTCATAGGTCTTGCCGGCGTTGCTGGCCGTGACGACAAGTGCCGCCCTGGCGATGGCGAGCGTTCCCGGCGCGTAGGTGATGTCGTAGTTGCCGGAGGTCAGTCCCGAGGCCGTCAGCGTGTAGGTGCCGGCGTTGACCGCCCCTTGCGCCGTCCCGCCGTAAGCCAGCGTGCCGCCCAGAACCCCGGCGGTCTCGCCGTTGACGAAGCCGCTGTAGGAGACGCCCGCACCGCCGGTGTAAGCCTGCCCGTCATAGGTCTTGCCGGCGTTGCTGGCCGTGACCGTCAGCGCCGCCTTGTTGACGGTGAGCGTCCCCGGCGTCATGAGAATGTCGTAGCCGAACTGGGTGGAATAGAGGCCGCTGAATGTCAGGTCCGTGCCGGAATAGGTTCCGGCATTGGCGCTGCTCGCCTTGTAGCGCGCCGTCCCCAGAACGTTGGACGCGGTGTGAGGGCTTGGGTTGTAGGTCAGCGTGCCGACCGTCGTGGACACGTCGCTGCCGTCATAGGTCTTCGTTGCGGTCCCGCCCGTCACGGTAAGGCCGGTCATGAAGCTGCGCAGCAGCGGCGCGGTAAAGCCTTCATAGATGCGCCAGACGGTGGAGGTTCCGCCCTTGTCCTCGATGTCCCAACCCGCATCGGTAAAGTTGGAAAGCGTCATCATGCCGGCGCTGTCGAGGCCGGTGACGCCGGTGGCGCTTCCCGTTCCGATACCCGCCGTCAGCCCCGAGGTCGTGGTGTTCCAGAAGCTGTTGGACGTGGCGCCGCCGAGGCGTTCCCCGATCAATCCACCCAGATGCGCACCCGTGGCGGCGCTGGTGACGCTGCCCGTGGCGTAGCTGTTGCTGATCGTCGCCATGTCGGCGTTCAACCCGACCAGACCACCCAGATTGTTGGAGGATGCTCCACCCGTGACCGTTCCCGTGGCATAGGCGTTCGCAATGCTGCCGCTGCCCAGATGGTAGCCGACCAGCCCGCCCACATTCGTGCCGGTGCCGTGCGTGGAGCCGGTGGCGAAGGAATTGGCGATGCTCCCGTCGTTCTCTCCAACGAGATTGCCGACATCCGTCCCCGCACCCGTAACGGTTCCGTCGCTGTAGCTGCCGGTGATGGTGCCGTGATTCACGCCAGCCAGAGCGCCGACATTGTTCAGGCCCGACACATTGGCAGAGGACAGGCGGACGTTGCTGACCGTTGCGCTCGCCCCGATCACACCGAACAGGCCCTGTTCGCTGCCGGAGGGCCGGGCAATCGTCAGATTCGAGATGCTGTATCCCTGACCGTCGAGCGTGCCGGCGAAGGGCGTTGCGCTGGTGCCGATCGGGCTGAAGCCGGCGCCGGCGTTCCAGGTCGTGGTGCCGCTGGCGTCGATCGCCCCGGCGAGCCGGAAGCTCTTCGCCGCGAGGCTGGTCGACCCCATGCCCTGGAGGCCGTAGGCGTCGGCGATCCGGTAGGGGGTAGCCACGGAACCGTCGCCGCCCGTCGCGCGAAGGAAGGTGGCCCCCGAGGTCAGGCGGAAGTCGGTCGCGGCGAAGTCCGGCAGCATGCCGGCGATCTGGCTCCAGGTGCCTCCGGTCAGGCGGAAGTCGCGCACGGCGACGGCGGCGCTGCTGGTCGTCGTACCGCCGGCCGCGACCGTGAGCGAACCCAGCGGCGCGGAGACGGCGCCGCCCAGCGTGACGTTGCCGTTGTCGCTGGTCGTCAGGGTCAGGCCCGCCGCGTCGCTCCAGGACAGCGGGGCGTTCACCGTCAGGGCGCCGGCGGCGGTCAGCCCGACCGTGCCGCTGACCCCGAAAGTACCGCCGCTGTTCAGCGTCAGCAGGCCGCCCGAACCGAGCGACCCGTCGAGGCTGTAGCCCGAGGCGGCGCTGAGATGAACGCCGTACCCCGCCGTCGTGGTCAGCGGGGCGAAGGAGCTGCTGGACAGGAAGGACAGGTCGGTGTCGCTGAAGGAGCCGCGGGTGGTGGCGTAGCCGGTTCGCGTGGCCGACAGGCTGCTTTTCCCCGCGACCAGATGGACCGCCGAGCCGTAGATGTCGAGGCCGGTGACGCCCGCCGTCGTCACGGTGTCGGCGAAGGCCGCACCCTTGGTCGCATGGTTGTCGAGATAGGTCAGCGCCCCGGCGGCGTTGATCGAGCCGGCCGCCCCGAGGATGTAGTAGAAGCCGTCGGCGCCGCTCACCGCGCTGCCGAACGCCGTGCCGTTCGTCACGGCGGCGACCGTCGCGCCGGCCAGCGCCGTGGTGCCGGCGTTGCTGTAGGCCTTTCCCGACACCGCGACCGGGGTCGTGGCGTGGGACCAGCCGAAATAGGGGTAGAGGCCGGCGCCGGTGCCCCAGATCGTGCCGGAGAACCCGGTGGGCAGGGTGCCTTGCAGTTGGGCGGTTGTCCTGCCGGTGATTCCGCCGCCGCCGCCGCCGATGCCGGTGCCCAATCCGCTGGTCTGGCTGTTCCAATAGGCGTTGGTGATCGCCGAAGGGCTGTTGTTGTTGTAGCCGCCGAAGCCGCCGACCTGTGACGGGCCGGTGACATAGCCGGTCGCATAGGCGTTGGCGATGGTGCCGGTGGGGCCGTTGACGCCGATGAAGCCGCCGATGGTGTTGGCGCCACCGGTGCCGATCACCCGGCCGCTGGCGTAGGAGTCGGTGATGGCGCCCTGGTTGTGACCGACCAGGCCGCCGACCGGACCGGCGGTGCTGCTGACCGTGCCGGTGGCGTAGGACTGGCTGATCGTCCCACCGGTGCCGGCGTTGTAGCCGTTGGTGCCGACCAGCCCGCCGACGTAGCCTTGGCCACTGCTGGTGCCGGTCACGCTGCCGCTGGCGGACGATTTCGTGACCACCCCGCCGTACTCGTTGAGGCCGACGAGACCACCGACGTCGTAGCCGGGGCTGGTGACACTGCCGCTGGCCGAGGAGGAGGTGACCGTGCCGGCGTTGTTGACGCCGATCAGGCCGCCGACCTCGCCCGCGCCGGTTCCCGCGCCGATGACGGTCGCGCCGGACGCCGCGTTGGTGACCGTGCCTTGCCGAAGATAGCCGACCAGGGCGCCGACATTGCTCTGGCCGGTGACCGTGCCGCCGGCCAGGGTGACGTTGCTGATCGCCGCGCTTGGGCCCGCATAGCCGAACAGCCCGACGTAGGGGGTGGACGGCCGGTCGATGGTCAGCCCGGTGATCCTGTGGTTCTGGCCGTCCAGGCTGCCGGTGAATTGGGAACCGGACTTGCCGACCGGCACGAAGCCGCCGGCCCCCCACAGGCCGGCGTATCTGCCGGAATCGGCGGTGAAGGCGCTGCCGAAATCGATGTCGGCGCCGAGCGTGTAGCTGGCCTTCAGATCCAGCTCCATCAGTTGCAGCGCCGCCGGGGTTGCGATCACCGTCGAATATTGGCTGCGCAGCATGGGCCGGGTTTCCCCGGCGATCATCACCCAGTCGTTGGTGAAGTCGAACCCGGCGTAGGTCGCCTGTTGCCGTGCGTTGACGGAGGAGACCTCGTTGCCGTAGCTGCTCGGTTGGCCGGTGGTGCCGCTGTCCCAATAGGCGTTGGTCGTGGTCGCCAAACCGCCCGCGACCGGACCGCCGATCAGGCCGCCGACGTCGGTCGTGCCGGTCACCTTGCCGCTGGCATACACACGGGCCAGCGTACCGCCCATATCGGTCCCGCCGACCAGACCGCCCGTGAACGCGCCCGTTCCGGTCACCGGGCCGGTGGCATAGGAATCGGAGATGTTGGAGTAGCGCGCCCGACCGACCAGGCCGCCGGTTTGCGTCACACCGGTGACGGTGGCCGCCGAGGAGGAACTGAGCAGCGTCGAGGAATCCGTCACACCGACAATGCCGCCGGTTTGCTCGATCATCCCCTTCACGCTGCCCGTCACATGGACGTTGCTGACCTTTGCGCCGCTGGCCGTGCCCACGACGGCACCGACGCGGCTGCCGCCCGTAATGTTGACATTGGACAGCGTGACGTCGCGGACGATGTTGGTCGTGTTGCCGACCAGCGCCACGTTCGAAGCGCCGGGGCGATTGACGAACAGCTTGTCGATCACATGGCCCAAGCCATGGATCTGGCCGCTCACACCCGAAATCGGCGTGAAGCCCGCGCCGCCGTTCCATCCGGTGGTTGCCGAGGCGTCGATGTCCGCGACGATCGCGTGATTGGTGGCGGTGGCGTTACGGACATTGTTCAGGTCGTTGAGACTGCGGATCAGCGTGAAGGCAGAACCACCCGCCGAGAAGGCGGAGTTGCTGCCCGACAGCGTGACGCGCGCGCCGCCGCGCAGATGATAATCCTTGCCGCTGCCATAATTCAGGACCAGTCCGGCGCTGTTCCCGGTCGCGGTGATGTCCTTGTCGATGTAGATGTCGCCCGCCGCATTGAGCGTCAGCGTCGTGTTGGCGCTCCAATGGATCGGGGCCGCCACCGTGATGTCGCCGGCCTGGCTGCCGCCCGTCCCGGTGGTGACGGTGACGCCGGTCGAGGCCAGCGCGTTGGTCAGGGTGGTGACGTTGATGACGGTGTCGTTGGCGGTGGCCGTGAAGCCGCTCCCGCTGTCGGCCGCCGCCGAGATGGTAACGTTGTATGGGTCGATCAGCCAGTTGCCGGTCTTGCCCTTGTCGGCCAGCGTCGTCACCTTGGCGCCGGGTGTGATCGTCACCGTGGCGGCGGAGGTTTCGACATGGCCGCCGTCACCGCCTTTCGGAGCGGAGGCGTCGATGCGACCACCGACCTTGACCTCGCCACCCTGCATTCCGGCGAGCAAATCGATCCTGCCGGCCTTGCCGCCAGCCCCATGGGCGATGGTTTGCGCCTCGACCGTGCCGGTGTTGGACACAACCGACGACACGGCGGCGCTGGCGCCCTGCGCGGTCATCAGCACCCGACCGCCGCTGGCGGAGATCAGCCCGCCATTCTCGATAAGTGCCGCGGTGGTCGCGCTATCGACCTCGATCTTCAGATGGCCGTTGGCCCCGGCATCCAACGTCACCTTGGCCCCGGCGGCCAGCGCGACGCTGCCGTTGCGCGCGTTGATGGTTCCCTGGTTGGATACGGTGCCGCCGATCAGCACCACCGATCCACCGTCATGGGCGTTGATGCTGCCCTGATTGATGACCGATCCGGTTGCCCCCTGGTCGGTGAAGACGTCCCGACCGGCCATGAAGTCCTGGTTGGCGATGTCGGCCGTGGAGGCGACCAGCCCGCCGACGTCGACCCGCGCGCTCTTGCTGAACAGCACGCCGTTGGGGTTGACCACATAGACCTTGCCGTTCGCCGACAACTTGCCCGCGATCACGCTGCCCGCGCCCTGGGTCACACGATTCAAGGTGACGGAGGAAGCGTCCGGCTGCTTGAAATCCACGGACGCACCGGCGCCGACGTCGAAGCTCTTCCAATTGACGATGCCGCGCGACGAGCCTTGCGTCACCGTCATGGCGGCGCCGTTCTCGGAGATCGACACCGAGCCGGCGACGACCTGGCCGCCGGTTGGCAGCGCATTCGCGGCGGGATCGGCCATGGCTCCGCCCGATGCGACGACCATCCCGACCAGGGCGACAGCCCCGACCGCGTAGCCGCCGCCCTTGGCCATTTCCGGCGCGACGACCCAAAGCCCCTTGGCACGGTTCCAGATAAGCCGATAGGCCCGGTTCATCCCGCCGTGATCGTACATGGACCTGTCTCCTGATCAGAACATCTTGGTGACCGTGAACCAGCCCCACGGGCCGGTCTTGCTGCCGTCCTGGTTGCGGCCCGAAACGCGGCTGCCCTGGTTGGGTCCGAACGGCACCGCCGCCATCAGGCTGACGCCGACATCTCCGGCCAGCGCGTAGTTCACGCCCAGCCCGGCGCCGAACAGCGGGTAGAGGTTGGGGGTGTCGTCATCCGCGCTCCACCCCTCCCAGGTTTTCGCATGCTGGCGGATCAGGCCGGCGCTGACGAAGCCGAACAGGTCGAGTCCGGCGGCCCACCCCTCCGTCACCGGGCGGTGAAGCTCGAGGTTGGCGACGAAGCCGCTGTCTCCCATCCCCTCGTTGACCGGATAGGCGCGCACCCCATACGGACCGCCCAGGGCGAATTTCTCCGAGCTGTCCAGATTCGTGTTCGTCCACTGACCGCTGAGGCGCCCGCGCAGGAAAAGATCACTGGAAATGGCCTGATCGCGCCGCAGGTCGAAGGAAAGCTTGGCGAAGCGGCCATCCGTCCTGGCCGATACGGCATCCAGCGCCGCGTCGTCGGCCAGCCGCGACAGGTCGAGCGAACCGACCGTGACCATGATCTGGTAGGCGGTCAGCCCCCCGCCGCCCCAGCCGTCGGAGCGGTCGCCGGCCACGCTGAAGCTCGCCTTGTGCATCCGCTTGCGGTGGGCTGCTCCGCCCAGCAGGTCGTCGTCGTAGCGGCCATGCTCATAGGCCAGCCGCGCGTACAACGTCTCGTCCGGGCTGCGGATCAGGGGGTAGGAGAGATCCGCGCCCTGGGTCAGGGCCATGCCCTTGCCGTCGGTGTCCTTGAAGGAGCCGCCCAGCCGGTAGCGGAGCGCGCTGGCCATCACCCCGGCCCGCCAGCCGTCCGGCCCCAGGGGAACGCTCCACCCTGCCTGACCGTAGTTGATGCCCGCCGATCGAAGGGCCAGACCGGTGATCTGGTCGCCATACCCGGTCAGATTGTTGAGCGACACCGAGGCGTTGCCCCGGTACAGCCCCGTCGCGCGGGTGCCCGCGTTGTCGGCACCGGCACTCGCGGTGAGGAAAGCCGTGTCCTGGATGTCCAGCGCAAGGTCGCTGGTGCCCGGAGCGGTTCCGGCCTTGAGCGTGCCGTTCACCACGACGCCGGGTAGGTCGTTGGCCAGCAGAAGCCCGTGCTCCAGCCCCGCCAGCGAATAGGGTTCACCCGGCTTCAGACGGCTGCCCACCATCTCCTCGACAAAGGTGCCATTGGCCCGTGTCTCGCCATCCTTGCGGATGATCTTGCCGAACCGCCCCTCGACCACCTCGATGCGGATGGTGCCGTCGTTGACCTCCTGGGCCGGAAGGAAGGCGCGGGCGAAATAGCCGCGTTCGCGATAGGCATCGGCGATCGCTTGGGCGGCGTTCCGCAGATCGCCCAGGCTCTGCTCCTTCCCCGTCCGGTCCTTCAGAAGCGCTTCGAGTTCGCTCGCCGGGATCAGGCTCGCGCCCTGTATGATGAAGCGGGTCACCATGATGCGGGGGCCGGATTCCGGCACGACTTCCGGCTGAGCCGGCGCGGCGGGCGGACGCTGCGGGGCGATGTCAGGCATGCCTTGGCGAAGCTGGCGCTGAAGCGCTCCCGCATCGGGCGCCACCTGTCCCTGTGCCGGAACCGTCGTCAAGCCGACGACGCCGATCAGCGTGGCGGTCGCGACCAGACGGCGCATAGTGGGGGAAGCCGCGGACGAGGCCAACACACAGCCACCCTTCGCAGGAAAACGATCAGACCGATTGAAGGCCGGTCGCCGAACCAGTTGCTTACCCACCCGACCATCCCCTTCGTCTTTTGCCCAACCAACGAGGCAACACGACGGCGTTCGCCCCCGGACCCATACGAATGGAGCAATCCACTCACACCCGCAGAACTCCGATGCGCCGCCGATTGTCGAACTTTCGCTATAGCAAAGTAATTTTGCTAGAGGATAATTATTATATACGCATCATTAAGAGGATCCTGCGTTAAAAGGCGCCTTTCAGGCCCATCATTCAACGATCTACCATCCAAAAATTCGGTGATCTGCTGTTATTTTCTTGCATAGTTAGCACAGAACTGCGGATGAGCTATCAAAGGTTGCAATCTTTGTAGCGGCATTCATCAATCGCATCGAGAATCGACCTATCGGTCCCGGCCTATCGGTTCCAGGCTTCCGTGGACGCCCAATGCGGAGTTCATGATCGGCCGCCGCCTCCGCGCCCGGACTCTGCTTGCCCAGAAGGTCGAAGCTATGGTCGACGGCATGGTCATGAACATCATGACCAGCCTCGGCATGCCGGCCTCCCGAAAGTTGTCTAAACCCGGAAGCGTTTCACTAAGTGAGGTGATGTGGTGGACGGCCCTTTTCCCCAAATGCCGGTGAAAAGCGTTGGACGTCGAAGACACCACCTCAGGTTGGGTATATTTCCCAACGAGGAAGCGATTACGAGGCTCATCGGTGCGATATTGCTGGAGCAAAACGATGAATGGGCCGTTCAGCGGGCGCGATACATGACGCTTGTATGGGAAATTCGTCGTCAAGCACTTTGCATCAAGAACTCCATTCCTTTGTTCGGCTGGGATGGACCATTCCTTCGTCCCGACCTGACACCCCGTCAGCAGCGCGCGCAGGGACGGTCAAGGAGGCCCGCAGGGCACCGCGCAGCGGCGCGCAGCGTCCTTGACCGTTCTGAGCACGCTGCTGTGCTCGATGGTCAGGCTGGGCGAGGCGGTCGGAGGAGGAACCGGCTTGCAGAGCGCACGAGGTGCGCTGCGACCTTGTATTCGGTGGGCGAAACGCCCGTACCATGATGCAGGCATCCGCATCGTCAGCCAAGCTCCGGTGCGGCGGTCCCTATCTGGAAAGCGGTACGAAGACCACGTCATGTACCGGGCTGCCGCCACCTCGGACCCGCCAGAACAGCCAAGTGGCTACTGCCAACCCGCCGTCCCGTCGAGAGCTACGCCGCCGCAGGATCAGGTCGGACGAGAGCGCCCTGGGGCACTTCGCCGGTCTTCACCATCCGCCACAATGCGATCAACAGCTTACGGGCGAGTGCGACGATCAACGCCATGCGGGTTCGCCCCCGGCCATCGGCCGTGCGTTCCCGATACCATTTCACCAACGCGCTCTCCTTCTGAAAGACAAGGAAGCGCCACGCGAGTTGGACCATGGCTTTTCGGACCCGCGCATTACCGGCGCGCGATAATCCGCGCTCGCGGCGGCGCGCACCGCTCTCATCAGGAGACCCGGTCAATCCGGCATAGCGGGCAACCGCCCGGCGATCCCGCAGATCGCGCAGCAGGATCTCTTGCACCAACAGGTCGGCCGTCTCCACGCCGACACCGACCACGCGCGACAGCATGCGGAGCATACCGTCGGCGCGGCTGCGCTGCGGAGCGGCCTGGGCAATGCGGTCCATACGCTCGCGCTCAATCTCGGCGATCTGTTCCTCAACCATCCGAAGCCGGGCTGTATCGCGGCGAAGTTCTGCCAGCGTGTTTGCGGGGATCATCCCACCCTCAGGGGTCCGTAGCTTGTCCAGTCGTTCGGCCGTCTTGCGCAGTGCCGGATTGACGTTGCGAATGCCGAGACGGGCGAAGGTCGCCTTCATCCGGTTCACGATCCGGGTGCGCTCGGCCACCAGGTTCTCACGCTCGCGCGTCGGGCGCTTGGCGTCTTCTTCATCGATCCCTGGCACGGCCACCATAGAGCAATGCCCAGCTTCGCCACGCAACCAGCCCAGCAGGACGCGCATGAGCAGCGTTGTATCGAGCCGGTCGGTCTTGGCGCGGCGACGGTCACGCGATACCGCTACGCTGCTGGCGTGGATGACCTGGGCTTCTATGCCTCGGGTTCGCAGCCAGCGTGCCAGCCAGAACCCATCCCGCCCGGACTCGTACGCAACCACGACACGTGTGATCGTTCGGCCGGCGGCTATCGCCTCGCAGCGCCAACCATCCAGGAGGAGCAGAAGGTCGTTCTCGTCGGGGCTGAGCTTCTTCAAGGGACGGCGGTCGACGCCAGGGACAAGCCCGGCAACAAGCCACGTGGACAGGCTCATCTCAATGACCGCAACCAGGGTTTCTTCGGGAACGAAGGTGGCCGTCGAGCGGCCGATCTCGGGCTGCTGCATGGGAGCGTCTCCATCGGTTCCAAATGCCTCAGCGTGCCGCAACATCACGCTGTCCCATAGCATCTGGAAACCATCGCCCCGCTCGGCGATGATCCCATCGTCAGCCTGCCCGCTGTGGCCGCCTGACCATCCAGCCAGACCGGCCGGAGAACCTGATGAGCGGCCCAGGTCCTACACCACGCCTCGGGGCACGATCGGTCAAGATCAGTCAGCGCCTAAATATTCCTTTAATAGGAACGATAATTATGTTGGTTCTATTTTTACATCAGGAACCCTGCGGCGTTTCTGATGGGTAAGGGACAAATTCAGCGCCATGCGCGGGGTCCGATTATATTGAATTTAATCAAGCATTGGGCCAATCCCCATACCGTTTACGGGCACAATGTAATTACCTATTGAGACATAGCCAAAGTCCTACCCCTGCCATCTAGGCTTGGTTGCAATCAATCAGCTCGACACGATATAAGCGGCATCGGCATAACCGCGGATAAATGCGCGCGGCCGGCGAAACACTCTGCGCATATTAATAAATTTCGTTATTTGACCGGCTTTCCTACCGGAAGTGACACATGCGATGGACCCGCTTACCAGGCTGAGACTCTACGTCGTGTCGGCCGATCCCGGGCTTGTTGGGCTTCGAACGGGCGTGCGCGTCATGGTGGCCGTCGCAGCGGTCTGCCTCGCGCTTCTTGTGCTCGGTCGCTGGGTTCCCATGACGGCGCCGGCCTATGTGCTCGGCATGATCTCCGCGATCGAGGGAGCCGCCCTGATCAATGACCCGACGGTCGCAGCACGTGCCGTAACCCGCGTCTATGCTGCCCTGGGCGGTTTCATCGCGATCGCCGGTATATCGGTGACCGAGAGTGCACTGATTTGGATCGATGCCTGGCTCCTGACCGTCATCTTCCTTGCCGCTTATGCACGGCGGTTCGGCCCCCGCTGGCAGGCCGTTGGCATGTTCACCTTCATGTGCGGGGTGTTAGGGGCGTTCCTCAAAGCCCCGGAACGCGACCTCTTGGAGATTGCGCTTGCCCTGATGCTATCCGGATTGGTTGCGCATCTGGTGCGCGGGCACGTTATGCCCGAACGGCCATCTCGCGATTTCCGCCGCGTCGTCAATGGCACCATGTCCCTTTCCAAGCAACTTCGCCGGATGATCGGGGGCGTCGCGGCGACACAGAAGGACAAGCGCTGGAACGATGCTCTGCTGATTGCGAGCCGGCTGCGCAACGACATTCGCATGTGCCAGGACTACCTCCCATTGACGGTGGAAGGTCCCGGCGCCGAACGAAACTCGGCCATAACCCGGCGGCTGCTGGACTTGCAACTGACTACCGAAGCCGCTCTGGACGCGTTCTCGGCAACTGCGCTTTCCCGGCGCCAAGCTGATCCGAGCAGAATCGAGCGCGAACTGATCGCGATGAAGGATGCCGAGGCGCGTTTTCAGGCCGCAGTGGCGGAACTGCCGGTCTCGTTCCCCGAGGGCTTGACCTCCGCTCCACCCGCCTCCTCCCCAAAGCCTTTTCCTGCTCGGGGCGAATGGCTGAAGGACCAACAGTTTCGCTTCGCCCTCCAGATCACTCTGGCCTGCGCCCTTGCCATGCTGGGAGGGTACCTGATCGGTTCGGACCGCTGGTACTGGGCCGTGATGAGCGCGTTCCTGATCTTCATGAACACCCAATCGGCCGGTGCCGTTACGCTCCGCGGCATCAGCCGTACTACGGGCAGTCTTGCCGGCATCGCTCTAGGCATTGGCCTCGCCACGTTGGTCCGGGGCAATCTCTACCTGACCGTTCCATTGATCGCGATCTCCATCTTCGGCGCGTTCTACCTGCCCCGCATTTCCTATGCCGGGATGAATGTCTGCATCAACGTGGCCATCTCGCTCGTCTATGGCTTGATCGGCATCTTCACCCCCGAGCTTCTGGTGCTTCGCCTGGAAGAAACCGCAATCGGCGCCGCAGCTGGCATCTTCGCCGCTCGTGCTGTGCTGCCGGTTCGAACCACGCGCATAGCCGAGCAGGCGATGAACCACTTCCTGCTTTCCCTGCGGGACCTCGTTCACGTCATCATCAAGCTTGACGGCGAACATCAGGATAAGTCTCTGACCAATGCCGCCAGTGCCGCGGACAAGGCCCTTGCCGATGTGGTGAAGGCCTATGATCCCCTTCTCCGTTTCCGGACCATGGGCATCGCCGGGGCCAGGACCCGCAATCCCCTGCGCCGGGTCTATCTCCTCGCCTACGCCGCTCATCTGCTTGAGCACAGCTTTCGCAAGACCAAGCCGACTGATGCCGAAGCGGAGGCGCTTCGGGCCATAAGGGAGCGTTTGGGGGTGGTCGCGGGCGAAGGTGTCGCTGCCGATCGCTCCACCCCCGCCGCTGACGATAGGCTTAAGGAACATGAGACAGAGCTAGCTGTTGCCGACGAGCCTGTACGCTATGCTCTGGAGATCATGGAGGAAATCCTGCAGCAGGTTGAATCTGGCGAGTGATGGGTGTGTTCGCCATGGGCCAGCGCCGGGATCGCGCAGACGAACAGCAGCCAGACCGCAGAATACTTGGATTTTCCAATGTACCAACGACACCATCCATATGGCTCAGCCCACATCGTTGATATCAATCCTCAATGATCGTGGCTCTGCCTTCCTGCACCAAGCGAGCAAGACTGCTCTTCATTTCCTGGAGCTGCTCGGGCGGGTGACCGACCCAATCCTTGACCTCGCCGGAGATCTGCAACGGATCGACCGAACGATAGGACGCGGTCATGTTGCCGGGAAATTTCTTGTCGGTGAGATTTGGATCGTCGTCGAAAGGTCCGGTCGGCTGAACAATGTAAATGCGGCCTCGCCCCTCGCCCTGAGCAAGCTCCGCCCCCCAAGTCGCCGTTTCCACCTTGGCGGTGAAGTAGACGTGCTTCAGACCGTGCCCGACGAAATTGCTTTCAAAGCCGGGCACGATCAGATCGCCAACCCCCAGGTCGGCCTTAGTTCCATGATAGAAGACGGTCCCGGTGGGGACATCCTTGGCGTACATAGTGCCTCATCAAATAGTGTCTACCATAGCAAAGTAGGCCATCTGGTCGTCGTATGCTTTTGCGAACGAGAGTCGGGCTGATCTTGCCACGGTTGGGTGGATCTTGCGCACTTTGCGTGGAGGCAGTGAGCAAACTAGCCCTCAGCGCATCCGTACACACAAAATTTGGCCAAAGAACCACCGTCTCAGCGCATCTGCCGCGGAGAATTGCCCGAGGCTTCGACGAAGATCCACGCAAAGTGTGCAAGTGCCACCGAACCGGGGCAAGATCACTTTAGCGCTGTCCTCATGGAGGAAGAGGCGTCGCGCAAATGCGAGTGACGCCGCTCGGAGAAAGGCCGCACTGCGGCGCGGCAACCCCCATCGGCCAAGCCGCACAGCCGCGGGAAACTGCCGGGCCCGTGCGGGCGGATCGCTGGATATTGCCGCGCTTGAGCTTGATCACGGACGCGTCCGCAGCCGATCATGCCGCGGAGAGCGCCGCGCCCAGGTCAGCATCGGCAACGCTGCTCCATTGAACCGCGTTATGAGGAAGAGACGTGCAGTCAACGATAATCGAAATCTCCGAGCAGAACACGGCGACAGCGGTGCCCGCCCTTCGGGTGCTATGGCCGAAATATGAAGCTGCTGAGATGGTCCGCATCATCGACACTGTTCTGCGGCCGAACGGCTATCGTCTTTTCGGTGTCGTTCCGGCCGAAGGCGAGCCGGCCGCCTGCATTCTGGGATACCGCCTGCAGCACTCCCTGTGGCTGGGAAAATCCTTCTACATCGTCGACATGGCCACGCTGCCGGAATGGCGCGGACATGGCTTCGCCTCCCAACTTCTGGACTGGGCGGTGGAAGAGGCCGGGAGGCTCGGTTGCGACGCGCTCCATCTCGATTCCGGGGTCGGTCCCGACCGGAGCGACGCGCATCGCCTGTACATGTCGAAGCGCTTCCAGATCGGCTGTCACCATTTCGTGCGCAAACTCCGGTAGTTCCCTGGCTCCATTTCCCGACACCGCTGCACCCGAAATACTTCCCGGAACGACGGCGGCGGTACGGGAAATGGAGCCAGGTTGCCGCCCTGGCGCCGATCACTCGGCGGCCAGACGCTGCGTCGGCGGGGAGTGGAACCGTGCCAGTCGATCGCGCAGCTCCGCTTCCGCCTGGGCCAGGGCCTTCTCCTTCACATGCCCATATCCGCGAATGCGATCAGGGAGGGCGGCGATCCGCACCGCCGGTTCCAGCTTGTCCGGCGTAAGGCCGGCCAGCAACTCCATGATCGCCCGTTCGTAGACATCGACCAGCCGGCGCTCGGCCCGGCGCTCGGCGGTGCGGCCGAACGGGTCGAACGGCGTTCCGCGCAGTTTCCTCAGCCTCGCCAGGAACTTGAACGCGGTCAGCATCCAGGGGCCGTAGGCACTCTTCTTCAGGCGACCGGTCTGCGGATCGCGGGCTGCGAGCAAGGGGGGAGCCAGGTGGAAGCGGAGGCGGAAGCCGGTCTCGAACTGCTCACCCAGCCGCGCGAGGAAGGCGCCGTCGGTGTAGAGGCGGGCGACTTCATACTCGTCCTTGTAAGCCATCACCTTGTAGAAGGAGCGCGCCACCGTCTCGGTCAGTTGGACGCTGCCCGCAGCGGCACTCGCCTCGACACGGCGGACCTGATCGACCAGCCGGCGGTAGCGCTCGGCATAGGCGCTGTCCTGGTAGGCGGTCAACTCCGCTACGCGACGGGAAATCAGGACATCGAGATCGGCGGGCGGGGCGGCTTCGGCCGGGGATTTGGCCGGGGATTTGGCCGGGCGATCGACCATCTGGGCTGCCGCTACCGCGCCGGGATCGGCGGCGGCCCGCCGCCCCCAGGCGAATGCCGCCCGGTTTGCGGCGACACCGGTGCCGTTCAGGACGATGGCCTCGTCGATGGCCGAGGCGGACAGCGGGATCAATCCCTTCTGCCAGGCGTAGCCGAGCAGGAACAGGTTCGCCATGATCGCATCGCCGAGCAGCCCGGTGGCGATGGCGGTGGCATCCAGCGCATCGACCGCCTCCCCTCCCCCGCAGGCGTCGGCGACCCGGCGGACCAGCAGCGGCAGCGGCAGTCGTTCGTCCGGGTTGCGGGTGAAGGCGCCGGTGACGGTTTCATGCCGGTTGAGCACCGCACGGGTGCGGCCGGCCCTCATGCGGCTCAGCCCGTCTTCGCCGGCGGCGACCAGCAGATCACAGCCGAGCACCGCATCGGCCCCGCCGGGCGCGATGCGTGCGGCGTGGATCTGATCGGCACGACCGGCCAGCACGATGTGCGACATCACCGCACCGCCCTTCTGCGCCATGCCGGTCTGGTCGAGAATGGAACAGGCCAGCCCCTCCAGATGCGCGGCCATGCCGAGGATCGCGCCGACGGTCACCACGCCGGTGCCGCCGACCCCGGTGACGAGCAGGCGGTAGGGCTGCTCCAGGGCAGGCCGCGCCGGCTCGGGCAGTGCGTCCGCACCGGCGTCCATATCGGCGGCGGGTGCCGGGGCCGGGCGCGACTTGCGCAGCGTGCCGCCTTCCACCGTCACGAAGGAGGGGCAGAAGCCGCCCAGGCAGGAGAAGTCCTTGTTGCAGGAGGATTGGTCGATCGTCCGCTTCGTCCCGAACTCGGTGTCCACCGGCACCACCGACAGGCAGTTCGATTGGGTGGAGCAGTCGCCGCAGCCCTCGCACACCCGTTCGTTGATGACGACGCGGCGGTCGGGGTCCGGCATCCTGCCGCGCTTGCGGCGGCGACGCTTTTCCGCGGCGCAGGTCTGGTCGTAGATCAGCGTCGACACGCCCGGCACCTCGCGGAACTCGCGCTGCACGGCGTCGAGCTCGTCGCGGTGGTGGATGGTGACGTAGGGCGGCAGGCCCGACGACGGCCCGTATTTTTCCGGCTCGTCGCTGACCACGGCGATGCGCTGCACCCCCTCGGCGCGCACCTGCCAGGCGATGGCCTGCGGGGTGAGCTGGCCGTCATGGGGCTGGCCGCCGGTCATGGCGACGGCGTCGTTGAACAGGATCTTGTAGGTGATGTTGACGCCGCCGGCCACCGCCGCGCGGATGGCGAGCAGCCCGGAATGGAAATAGGTGCCGTCGCCGATGTTCTGGAAGATGTGGCGGGTCGGCACGAAGGGCGCCAGCCCGACCCAGTTGGCCCCTTCCGCCCCCATATGGGTGTAGGTGGCGGTGTCGCGGTCCATCGCCTGCGACATCCAGTGGCAACCGATCCCGGCATGGGCCCGCGAACCCTCCGGCACCTTGGTCGAGCTGTTGTGCGGACAGCCGGAACAGAAATAGGGTGTGCGCTTGGCCACCGGCCCCGCGGCGCGGGCGGCCCCGGAATTCTCAAGACGCTCCAGCGCTGCGGCATCCACCTCCACGCCGCAGCGGGCCAGCCGCCGGGCAATGGCCCGGGCGATCTCGGCGACAGACAGCTCATCATGGGAGCGCAGCATCGGCGCACCGGCGTCGTCGCTCTTGCCGGTGACGCGCGGGCGCCGGTCGGCGGGCAGGCCGTAGAGGATGTCCTTGATCTGGCCTTCGATCAGCGGCCGCTTCTCCTCCACCACCAGGATCTCGTCGAGACCAGCCGCGAAGGCGCGCAGGCCGTCGGGCTCCAGCGGCCAGGGCACCGCCACCTTGAAGACGGCGATGCCGAGCGCCGCCGCCTGCCCTTCGCCGATCCCGAGTTCCGACAGCGCCTGCCGGACGTCGAGATAGGCTTTGCCGGCGGTGACGATGCCGAAACGGGCGCCGCTCCCGCCCAGCGCCACGCGGTTCAGGCCGTTGGCGCGGACATAGGCCAGCGCCGCCGGGATCTTGTGCAGATGAAGACGGGCTTCCTGCTCCTGCGGGCTGTCCGGCCAGCGGATGTTGAGGCCGCCGGGCGGCAGGACGAGATCCGCCGGCTGGCGGAGGACCGGAAAGGCCGGATCGAGGGACATCGAGACGCTGCGGTCGGTCAGGTCGGCCGTCACCTTCATGGCGGTCCAGCAGCCGGACAGGCGCGAAAGCGCCCAGCCGTGCAGCCCGTATTCGATCATCTCCGGGATGTCGGCCGGGCTGAGGATCGGCATCATCGCATCGACCAGGGCGTATTCGCTCTGGTGCGAGGTGGTGGAGGATTTGCAGGTGTGGTCGTCGCCAGCCAGCACCAGCACGCCGCCCCGCGCCGCCGAACCGGCGAGGTTGGCATGGCGGAAGGCGTCTCCGGTGCGGTCCACCCCCGGCCCCTTGCCGTACCACAGGCCGAAGACGCCGTCCCACTCTGGCTTGTCCTGCAGATGGATCTGCTGGCTTCCCCACAGGGCAGTGGCGGCCAGATCCTCGTTGACGCCGGGAACGAAGCGGATGTCATGGTCCTGCAGGAAGCCCTGCGCGCGGCCCATCTCCATGTCGATGGTGCCCAGCGGCGAGCCACGGTAGCCGCTGACCAGCCCGGCGGTGCGCAGGCCGGCGGCGCTGTCGCGCCGCTTCTGGAGCAGCGCCATCCTCACCAGCGCCTGCGTCCCGTTCAGGAAAACGCGGCCGTGCTCGGCCCGATACTTGTCGTCCAGCGTCACCGCGCCCGTCATCGCCACGCCGTCCGGCATGAGCGCCCTCCCTCGGTGTCATTGTGCATTCCGAAGTGTACACACTTTGCCGGAAGGGGCAAGCGCCGCTTGAACCGGCTCAGCTAGCGATGCGGCCCATGTAGATCCGCGCCAGCCCTTCCTTCATGGCGGCCACGGCGTCGGCCACGCTGATGCCGATGTGGTCCGACATGCAGGATACCGCCCGGCCGCGGTCGCGCGCCTTCAGCGCCTCGGCGATGGCCAGATGCTCGTCGAAGGTGGTGGTGCGGCGCTGCGGATTCTCGATCTCGATGCGGCGGACGAAGCGGATCCGCGCATTGATGCTCTCCAGCATGCGGACGAGCTCGGGGTTGCCGCCCATCGCGGCGATGCGGATGTGGAATTCCTCGTCGCGGCTGGTCAGTTCCTCGGCGTCCATCGCGGCGCGGTTTGCCCGCACGCCGTTCCAGAAATCCATCAGTTCGGCGATGCGGACATCGCTGGCGCGTTCGGCCGCGAGTTCCACACTGAGCCTCTCCAACGCCGCGCGCACCTCGAACAGGCTGATGATCTGCTCGGCGTCGAAGGGGCGGCAGTAGAAACCTTTGTTCGGCACCAGCGTGATCAGTCCTTCGATCACCAGGCGGTTCAGTGCTTCGCGCACGGGCGTCCGGCTGACGCCCAGAGTGGCGGCAAGCTCCACCTCGTTGATCCGCTGTTCCGGCCGGAATTCGAAATTCACCGCCATGCGCTGGATCGCCGCGTAGACGCGGTTCACGCTGTCGGCGGCCCGCGGCGCGGGTGCCGGCTTGCTGGTCTTCTTGCGCGGGGTTCCCGCCATGATCGTCCTATGTGTTTCCTGAACGCCGGTGGAACAACAACCGGAAAACGATACCGGTTTCCGACGGCGAAGTCCCGGCGACACACCCTGGCGGTGCATCGCGCGGGACCATAGCACCGGCGGAATATGCAGGCCAGTATACACAGCTGCGACCAAAGCGTTTGCAGGCGGCAATCAATGCACCGGGCCGGCCCCCAGATAGAGGTGCCCGACCGTCTCGTCCTCCAGGATCTCCTGGGCCGTGCCCTCCCGATGCACCCGCCCCATCACAAGCACATAGGCGCGGTCGGAGACCTCCAGCGATTCCGCCGCGTTCTGCTCGACCATCAGGACCGAGACGCCTTCACGGTCGCGGATGCGGCGGATATGGGCGAAAAGCTCGTCCATCATCAGCGGAGACAGGCCGGCCGACGGCTCGTCGAGCAGCAGGTGGCGCGGCCCCGGCATCAGCGCGCGGGCGAGCGCCAGCATCTGCCGCTCGCCGCCCGACAGGCTGTCGGCCCGCGCCCCGGCCTTGCGGCCGAGGTTGGGATAATGCTCCAGCAGTTGCTCCAGCCGGGCCTTGCGGGCGGCGGGCTCGACGAACTGGCCGCCCAGCTCCAGATTCTCCCGGATGGTGAGCGGGCCGAAGATGTTGTCGAGTTGCGGCACATAGGCGACGCCGCAGTCGCGGATGCGCCTGTGGACCGGGATTCCGGCGAGATCACGGCCGTCGGCGACGACGCGGCCGGCACGCGGGCGGAGCTGGCCGACCACCGTCTTCAGCAGCGTCGACTTACCCGACCCGTTGGGGCCGAGGATGGTGACGATCTCCCCCGGCTCCACCGTGACGGACAGGCCGTTCAGGATGTCGGCATCCGGCACATAGCCGGCGCGCACCTCATGCACCGAAAGCGTCATGCTCTGGCTCCGCTTGATTTGACGCCGGCCGCTCCCCCGGCGACGACCCGCAGGGGGACGCCGGGGCGGCGGCGGCCGAGATAGGCCTCGACCACCTGCTGGTTGCCGCTCAGCTCGTCGGGCCGGCAGTTGGCGATCACCGCCCCCTTGTCCAGCGCGAGGCAGCGGTCGCACAGGTCGCCGATGAAGCCCATGTCGTGCTCGACGATGACCAGCGCGGTGCCGCCCTCGCGGATACGCCGCAGATGGTCGGCCATGCGCCGGCGCAGCGACGGGTTGACGCCCGCCGTCGGCTCGTCGAGCAGCAGCACCGCCGGGTCGTCCATCAGCGCCGCCGCCAGTCCGAGCAGCTTCTGCTGCCCGCCGGACAGGCCGCCGGCCGGATGGTTGGCGAGGCCGGCGAGATCGACCTCGGCCAGAAGCCCCATCGCCTTGTCGAGGAAGGCCGCCTCCTCGCGCCGCACCGCCCCCGGCATCAGCAGCGACCGCCAGGGCGAGGCGCCGGACGGCAGGCGCCCACCGGCCAGCATCACCTCCAGCACCGACATCCGGGCCGGCAGCCTGGGAAGCTGGAAGGTGCGGCGCAGGCCGAGCCGGCTCGGCTGCCAGGCGCGGCGCGCGCTGACGGCGGTGCCGTCGAAGCGGATCTCGCCGCTGGTGGGGGCGAGGAATCCGCTCAGCAGATTGAGCAGCGTCGTCTTGCCCGAGCCGTTGGGGCCGACCAGACCGACGATCTCGCGCGCGCCGATCTCCAGGCTGACATGGTTGACCGCGGTCAGCCCGCCGAAGCTGCGGGTGACGTCATGTGCGCTGAGCATGGAGCCTCCGCAGCCGTTCGGGGACCAGCCCCTGGGGTTTCAGCATCAGGGCGGCCAGCACGATCGAGCCGATGGCGAAGACGCGCAGGCTGCCGGTCAGGTCGGACGGAAGGGCGACGAGATCCTTCAGGAACGGGATGCCGGCATAGAGCGAGGTGACCAGCAGGGCGCCGACCACCGCCCCGGCGACGTTGCCGAGCCCGCCGAGCACGACCATCGTCCAGATCAGGAAGGTCTCGAAGGGCAGCAGCTGGTCCGGCCCGATGAAGGCGACATAGAGGGTGTAGAGCCCGCCGGCCATTCCGGCCATCGCCCCGCCGATCGCCAGCACCTTGACCTTGCAGGCGACGATGTCGTGGCCGAGCGCGGTGGCGAGGTCGGGGTTCTCCCGCATCAGCCGCAGCACGCGGCCGAACTGGGTCTGGCCGAGCCGCCGCGCCGTCAGCGCCGTGGCGAGCAGCAGCGCTGCCGCCAGGGCCAGGGTGGCGAAGGCCCGCGTCGTGCCGTCGAGCCCGGGGAACAGGCCGGCGATGCCGCCGATGCCCTGCGGCCCGCCGGTCAGCCAGTCCTCGTTGAGGGCGACCAGCCGCACCAGCTCGGCCACCGCCAGCGTCGCCAGCGCCCAGTATTCGGCGGCGAGGTCGCGGCCGAGCCGGCCGATGGCGAAGCCGCCGAGCGCCGCCGCGGACATGCCGACGAGCAGGGCGGCCGGCCAGGGCAACCCGGCTCGGGTCAGGATGGCGACCGCATAGGCGCCGATGCCGAACAGCGCGATCTGGCCGAAATTCAGCAGGCCGCTGGTGCCGGCCTGGAGGTTGAGGCTGACCGCGGCGATCCCGAAGATCGCCGACATGATCAGCACATGCAGGCAGAACTCAAGCACGGCGGCCTCCCCGGCTCAGCAGCCCTTCCGGGCGGTACACGAGGGTGACGACGATGAGCGCGAAGCCGATGCCCGTCAGGTAGCCGAGCGGCAGATAGCGCGGCCCCTCGCCGGCCAGCAGGCCGAAATCGATGCGCATCACCAGCGTCTCGGCCAGCGCGATGGCGAAGGCGCCCATCACGGCGCCCGGCAGGCTGCCGAGCCCGCCGACGATGGCGGCGGCGAAGACCGGCAGCAGCAGCATCTGCCCCATGCCGATGTCGAGCTGGGTAACCAGCGCCAGCAGGATGCCGCCGATGCCGGCCAGCATGCCGCCGAGGAAGACGGTGACCAGCGTGACGCGCCTGGCGTCGATGCCGGACGCGGTGGCGAGCGCCGGGTTGGCGGCGATGGCGCGGATCGAACGCCCGAGCGGGGTCAGCCGCAGCATGGCGAAGAAGCCGATCAGGCAGACGGCGGTGATGGCGATCGCCGCGATCTGAAGATCCGACAGGATTGCGCCCCACAGGTCGTGCGGCGGGGTCAGCCGTGTGTCGAACTGCTGCGGCCGGGTGCCGAAGACGGCCTGGAGACCGGCGCGCAGCATCATGGCAATGGCGAGCGAGCCGATCAACGCGCTGGCCGGGCCGACGGCGGCGAGCCGGTCGAAGGCAAAGCGGTGCAGCAGCATCGCCGTCAGCCCGGCGGCGAGCGCCCCGGCGATGGCGGCGCCGACCAGCCCGCCCGCGGGGAACAGGGCGGCCACGGCCAGCGCCACCGCCGCGCCGAGCGGCGCCATCTCGACATGGGCGACATTGGGGAAGCGGCTGACTCCGTAGGACAGGCTGAGGCCGAGCGCGATCAGGGCGAGGTCGCTCGTCCGGATCAGGGTGTCGATCAGTATCTGGATCACGGGCGTGTCTCCGGTCGGCCGGATCGGGGTTCCCGGCCGGCCGGGAACCCCTGTTTGCGGAAGGTCCGGGCTGGAGCGGCGGCGCCTACCTAGCCGCCGTCTTCAGCTCGCCGCTCTTGTAGGAGACGACGATGTAGGGCTGGGTCTTGCGCTGCCCGTCGGCGTCGAAGGCGATCGGCCCGGTCGCCCCGGCATAGTCGCCGAGCGCGGCCATCGCGTCGCGGATCTTCGCCGGATCGGTGCTGCCGGCCTTGTTGATCGCGGCGGCGGCCATCATCACGGCGTCGTAGGTGTAGCCGCTGAAGGTGGTGGCGAACTCCTTGCCGAATTTCTTCTGGTAGGCGTCGCGATACCACGCGCCGTCGGGACCGACATAGTTGACCTCCATGCCCATCTGGCCCTCGACCGTTTCCGGCCGGGAGTCGGCGGTACACATCGACAGGTAGATGCCGAACCACGGCGTCTTCGACAGGCCAAGCTCGAAGGCCTCGCGGTTGATCGTCGCCGACTCCTGGCCGTAGCCGGAATAGATGATGACGTCGGGCTTGGCCGCGGCGATACGCTGCAACTCGCGCCGGTAGTTCGACTGCCCCTCGGTGTAGAGCAGGTTGGCGACCACCTGGCCGCCCAGCGCCTCGAACGCCGCCTTCGTTTCGCTGTAGACGCCCTGGCCATAGGCGTTGTTGGGGGCGAGGAAGACCGCCTTGCGGTGGCCCATGCCGTAGACCGCCTCGGCGGTGAACTTGCCGGCGACGTCGTCCAGCCCGATGGTGCTGAAGGACCGGTCGCCGATGGTCTTGATCACCGGCGAGGAGGATCCGGGGTTGATGTGGACGATCCCCTCGCGCTGGAGATACTGGCCGACCGGGATGGTGTTGCCCGACGAGTATTCGCCGATCACCACCGGGGTCTTGGACACCGATACCAGCTTGCGCGCCGCGTCGATGGCGCTCTGCGCCCGGCCGCCGGAATCCTCGACCACGACCGCCAGTTTGCGGCCCAGCACGCCGCCGTCGGCGTTGACCTTCTCCACCGCCAGCTCGATGCCGCGGCGCTGGTCCTCGCCGATGGTGGCGCTGGCACCGCTCAGCGGCAGGACGGCGCCCAGAGTCACCGTGTCCTGCGCCCGCGCGGCACCGCCGCCCAGGAGCGCCAGCGCCACCGCACCCAGCAGCGCACCATTCGCGGAACGCCGGGTCAAGCCGCAGCCCAAACCCCGCGATACGCCATTCATCCTCGCCATCGCACATCTCCCTGCCGGTGAATGTTAGACTGGATTACTGTGTGTATACACTTGAGCGTATCTCCCGTCCTAAAGCCTCGTCAATGGATTTGTTCGGCAAGCCAACATTTGTGCAGTTGCACACAATTCGGGCCCGATCATTGGGCAGTGCAGCACGATGAAAAAAGCTGTGGACTGTTCTGTATACAGATGCGTATCGTTCTGCTCACGAGCGTTGCCGACCCCGGCCCGCCGGCATTTCGGGAGACAATCCATGAGCATCCAACGTATCGAGGTCGGCCCGCGCATGAGCCAGGCCGTCGTCTGTGGCGGTCTGGTCTACACGGCGGGCGTGGTGGCGCTGCGTGCGCCGGGCGCCGGCGTCGCCGAGCAGACCACCGACATCCTCGGCCGGATCGACGAGCTGCTCGCCGCCGCCGGCACCGACAAGACCAAGCTGCTGACCGCCACCATCTGGCTCGCCGACATCGCCGGCTTCGCCGAGATGAACGGGGTGTGGGACGCCTGGGTGGCGCCCGGCAACACGCCGGTGCGCGCCTGCGTCGAATCCAAGCTCGCCGCCCCGCAATTCACCGTCGAAATCCAGGTGACCGCGTCGCTGTGATCCGATCGCTGTGACCGCCCTGGCCGGGCGCGCGCGCATCCCAGGGAGGCGTTCATGCCAGAGAGGCTTTCATGAAGGTCATCGTGATGGGCAGCGGGGTCGTCGGGGTGACGACGGCCTACTGCCTCCTCAAGGACGGGCACGAGGTCACCGTCGTCGAACGGCATGACGGGGCCGCAGACGAGACCAGCTTCGCCAATGCGGGGCTGGTGGCGCCCGGCCACGCCTATACATGGGCGTCGCCAAAGGCCCCGAAAATCCTGTTGAAATCGCTGTGGCGCAACGATCAGGCGCTGCGCTTCCGGCTGCGGCTGGATCCGGCGCTGTGGTCCTGGTCGCTGAAGTTCCTCGACAACTGCCGGGCGGAGCGGGTGGCGGTCAACACCGCCCGCAAGGTTCGGCTCTGCCTCTATTCGCAGGACATGCTGCATGAGGTGGTCGAGGACACCGGGGTCGCCTTCGACGGGGCCAAGGGCGGACTGCTCTATCTCTACCGCAACCCCGCGGCCTTCGAGGCCGGGGTCGCCAAGATGAAGATCCTGACCGACAACGGCCTGCCGCTGGAGGTGGTGGACCGCGACCGCGCCGCCGCCATCGACCCTGCCCTGCAGCCGACCAAGGACCGCATCGTCGGCGGCATCTATGCGCCGTCCGACGAGAGCGGCGACGCCCGGCTGTTCACCCGCAACCTCGCGGACTGGTGCGCGGAGCGCGGCGTGCGTTTCCTCTACGGCACGACGATCCGCGGCGTCGAGACCGCCGCCGGCGAGGTGACCGGGCTGCTCACCGACAAGGGCAGGCTGACCGCCGACGCCTATGTGCTGGCGCTCGGCTGCCAGAGCGCGGCGCTGGCGAAGCCGCTCGGCCTGTCGCTGCCGATCTACCCGATCAAGGGCTATTCCGTCACCGTGCCGGTGGCCGGGCGCAACAACGCGCCGCGCATCGGCGGGGTGGACGAGGAGAACCTCGTCGCCTACGCGCCGATGGGCGACCGTCTGCGCATCACCGCGACCGCGGATTTCGCCGGCTACGACAAGCGCCACAGCCCGGCCGATTTCCAGACCATGCTGGGGGCGGCGCGCGACCTTTTCCCCGACGCGGCCGATTACAGCCGGCCCAGCTATTGGGCGGGGCTGCGGCCGATGACGCCCGAAGGGACGCCGATCTTCGGGCGCGGGCGCCAGCGCAACCTGTTTCTCAACACCGGGCACGGCCACATGGGCTGGACCATGTCCTGCGGATCGGCCCGCATCACCGCCGACCTGATCGCCGGCCGGACTCCGGCCATTCCGCTCGACGGCATGCAGGCCGTCCACTGACAGCCGCGCGGGTGCCGCCGCGTCCATGGCCGCACCCCCGCGCCAATGGGAGACCTCCCGAGATGGATACCAACATCACCGTCGACGACGGGGGCGCCGTTTCGACGGACGCCGCCCCACCCGCCACACTGGTCCTGCCCTTCGCGACCGACGGCGGCCTCGCCGCCCGCGCCGCCATCGGGCTGCTGGTGCTCGCCACCGACCAGACCATCGAGCATGAGTGGCGCTTCCTGCTCGGCCAGCCGGGGGTCGCCGTCTACAATGCACGTCTGTGGAACGACAAGGAGATCGTGCCGGAAACGCTGGCCCGCATGGAGCAGGACATTGCACCGACGACCCGCCTGATCCTGCCCGAGTTGGCGCTGGACGTGGTGGCCTTCGGCTGCACCTCGGGCAGCATGGTGATCGGCCCGGAGCGTGTGCGTGAGCGAATTCGCGAGGCGCGGCCGGGCATCGCCACCACGACCCCGGTCGAGGCGGTGGATGCCGCCCTCGCCGCCCTCGGCGCGCGGCGCATCGGGCTCGTGGCGCCCTATCAGCGGCGCGTCGGCGAAGCGATGCGGGATTATTTCGTGAAGGCCGGCTATCGGGTGCCGGTGCTGGCGATCTTCGACGAGCCCGACGACACGGTCGCGGCGCGCATCGCTCCGGCCTCCATCGCCGCGGCGGTCGAGCAGGCCGCCGCTCACCCGGAGGTGGACGCCGTCTTCGTCTCCTGCACCAGCCTGCGCGTTGCCGAGGCGGTGGAGACGCTGGAGGCGCGTACCGGCAAGCCGGTCACCTCGAGCAACCATGCGCTTGCCTGGCACAGCCTGCGCCTTGCCGGGGTCACGGATCCGCTGGACGGCCGCGGCCGGCTTTTCCGCACACCGCTGTAGCGCGGCCGCGTCGATGCCGATTTCCACGGGTTGAGGAGTCCACCGGCAGATTATGCGGCGGATGGCGGCGGGCAGTTGGTAAAGATGGAGGCCCGCCTCCTCCGCCAGCAAGGTACCGTGACCGACCCCGCCGACAGCCTCGACCGACGCTCAAGCCGTCCCGCCATCCGCGCCATGGCCTTCGACCTCGACGGCACGCTGGTGGACAGCGCCGCCGATCTGATGCACGCATCCAACGCCCTGCTCGCCGAGTTGGGGCGCCCGCCGGTCGATCTGCCGGCGGCACGGTCCTTCGTCGGCGACAACGAGCATGGCGTGGCCGCCACCCGCGCGGGTTCTGACAGCACTCCACCGCCACTCCCGGGTGCCAATGGAGAGCCTGCCGCATGACGGCATTCCCGACAGGTTCGCCGATCTGGCGAGACGGCGGTCAAGCTGACCGCGACGATCTTCCGCCACCATGGCAAGGTGGTGATTCTCAATCTTGAGATGCATCGCCCATCGCTTCGGTGCGAATTCCTGCAATCGAATCGGTCAAGCTCCGTAATTACCGGGGCTTTCCCATCGTCGAACCATGCTTTAGCATCGCGGCGCAACCGTCCTGCCCGTTACCAATAAGAAGATATGCTTTCAGATCTCGCCGTAACGCTGCTGCTGCTTGCCGCGGCGGTCGTGATGTTCGCCTTCAACAAGCCGCGCATGGACGCGGTGGCGCTGATCATGATCGTTGTCCTGCCCTTCACCGGCATCATCTCCATGAACGAGGCGCTGGCGGGGTTCAGCGATCCCAACATCATCCTGATCGCCGCCCTGTTCGTGATCGGCGAGGGGCTGGTGCGAACCGGCGTGGCGCAGCGGCTCGGCGACTGGCTGTGCTCCCGCGCGGGACGCAACGAGACACGGCTGCTGTGCCTGCTGATGCTGCTCGTCGCGGCTGTCGGATCGGTGATGAGTTCGACGGGCGTCGTCGCGATCTTCATCCCGGTGGTCCTGCGCATCGCGCAGAGCGCCTCCATCGCGCCCGGCCGCCTGATGATGCCGTTGAGCGTCGCGGCGCTGTTCAGCGGCATGATGACGCTGGTCGGCACGGCGCCCAATCTGGTGGTGAACAGCGAACTGGTCCGCCATGGGTTCGAGGGCTTCCAGTTCTTCAGCATCACGCCCTTCGGCGTTCCGCTGCTGATCGTCGGCATCGCCTATATGGTCTTCGCCCGCCGCTGGCTGGTGACGTCCGTCCAGGAACGCAAGTCGGACCAACGGCGGCCCCGGCTGGCCGACTGGATCGAAGAATACGGGCTGGCGGAACGGGAAACCCGGCTGCGCGTCACGCCGCATTCTCCGCTGGTCGCCAAGACTCTGGAGGAACTGAATCTCCGCGGCACCTCGGGCGTGAACATCGTCGCCATCGAGCGGCACAGCCGGATGGGTACCCATATCATGCGTCCGACCGCGCTGACCGCGCTGCATGTCGGCGACGTGCTGTATCTCGATCTGGCCTCGCCATCGGTTGACATCACGTCGGTGGTCAAGCGCTTCCAACTGGAACGGTTGCCGCTGACGGGAATGTACTTCTCCGACCATTCGCAGGAAATCGGCATGGCCGAGGTCATGCTGCCGCCGACCTCGACGCTGATCGGCAAGACGGTGGTCGGCTCCCGCTTCCGCACCGAATACGAACTGAACGTCGTCGGCCTGCGGCGCGGCACCACCGCGCACAAGGAAAGCCTGCTGGACGAGAAGTTGAAGCTCGGCGACACGCTGCTGCTGATCGGCCCTTGGAAGGCGATCCGCAGGCTTCAGGCAGACCCGAAGACGATGATCGTCCTCAGCCTGCCGGAGGAGTTGGACGAGGTGATCCCCGCCGCTCCCCGCGCTCCGCACGCGGTCTTCTCCATTCTCGTCGTCGTCGCGCTGATGGTGTCGGGAGTCGTTCCCAACGTGCAGGCCGCGCTGATCGGCTGTCTGTTGCTGGGGTTGCTGCGCTGCGTCGATTTCAACAGCGCCTATCGTTCCATCCACTGGCAGAGCCTGGTGCTGATCGTCGGCATGCTGCCCTTCTCCATCGCGCTGCAGCGGACGGGCGGCGTGGATCTGGCGGCCAGCGCCCTGCTCGGCGTGGTCGGGGACGCGAGCTCCCACGCCATCCTGGCCGGGCTGTTCACCGTGACCGCGCTGTTCGGTCTGTTCATTTCCAACACGGCCACGGCGGTGCTGATGGCCCCGGTCGCTCTGGCGGTCGCCAAGGAACTGGGCGCGTCGCCCTACCCCTTCGCCATGATCGTCGCGCTTGCCGCTTCCACGGCCTTCATGACGCCGGTGTCGTCGCCGGTGAACACGCTGGTTCTGGGGCCCGGCAATTACAGTTTCGTCGATTTCCTGCGGGTCGGCGTGCCGTTGGCCATCCTCGTGATGGCGGTCAGCGTGATCCTGGTGCCCTTGCTGCTGCCACTGTGATCGCGCCCGCTACGGCCGGCGTTCCTAATGATGCTGTCAAGTTGGCGATCGGTTGATCGCGTTACAAACTTGAACAGCCCGGCCGTAAGCTGGTTCAGCCGCTCTGAGCGATGCCGGTCGCCTCGCGCCACCTGATGAAGGCACAAGTGCGGGCAGCGCGGTACTTGGAGGTGGAGGTCCGGTGGTGACGCAGTTGGAAGTGGTTGTGGCCGGGGCTGTGGGTGGACAGGACCCGCAGGGCGTGCCGGACCGGTTTGAAGCTCTTCATATGCTGCTCGCGTCGTCGGGGCGACTGGTGAAAAACTTCACAAGCACTGTTCAGATATTGGCTTTGTCAATGCGCGCGTCCGAGACCCAAATCCTTCTTCGCCGCTGCGTATGACTGCAGCTTGTCGTTCACGGGGACGCGCGGCGCGTAGCGCAGGCCTTTCAGCGGTTTTCGGAAGAATCGCTTGGCTGCCTTCTTGTTGCGCCAGCTTTGGGCCAAGATGTCGAGACTAACGTCGTTCTGGTCGATCGCGCGCCACAGGCATTGGTGCTTAACACCTCATTCAACAACCACCTGTCACCCAGCCGGGGCCGACGGCGCTTAAGAGCCGGTTTCCAGAACTCTCATCCGATGATCCCCCTGGGGAAACCCGCTGATCTGCGGTCGGTTTCCTGTGCCTTTGGCACAGAGAGGCGGGCATCTGACCGGGCCGAACCCGACCGACCGCGGCAAACCCGGCACCAAGTATCACGTGGTCGTCTCGACTGACGGCTTGCCGCTGACGGTCATGCCATCTGCCGCGAATGTCCATGACACCATGCTCTGACGTGATGTGGTGGGCGGCCCTTCCACCTTCTGGGATCGGTGGCAAGCTGATGCCGTCGAAGAAACCAACTCTGAGGGGCCGTCCACCACATCACTTCAGACGGTCCTGGTACTTCGGCACCGATCAGGGCATTGTCAACCTCGCACGACCGGCTCCGTTGCGTGTCTTCGGAATATGGTGGCGGTGGTTCGCGTTGGCCCTATGCGACAAGCGGTTTCGGCGTCAGAGAAAAACGCCAATACGAGCCTCATATCGAGATGATTGTCCGGCAATCGAATTATGCATGGCCGCCCACCGGCATTTTTCGCTTGCAAGATATCGGGCCACACCCCACTTTCTGCTAGTCGAGGTTGCTCTGGGCTTTGTTATTCCGATCCCGTCCAAGGATTTGAGTCTCTTCCCGAAGTGAGATTGATGCCCTGCGCAATGTTGTGCGGGCAACGCCAGGAAGGGAACTGACCCATGGCCATCGGAACCGTAAAGTTTTTCAATTCGACCAAGGGCTTCGGCTTTATCCAGCCGGAAGACGGCACGGCTGACGTGTTCGTCCACATCTCCGCCGTCGAGCGCGCGGGGATCAACAACCTCGGAGAGGGCCAGAAGCTGTCCTTCGACGCGGTTCGTGACCCTCGCCGTGGCAAAGTTGCCGCCGAGAACCTGCGCGCCATCTGAGTGCAGCAGGTCCGGGAAAGAAGGGTGGCTCCGGCCGCCCTTTTTTTTGTACCGAGATCCGGAAACGAAGCTGCCGGTCCCCATGGCCGGTGCAGCAACGTCGCCCTAGGCGACCGTGACCGATATTAGATTTGCCTGACGGCCTACCCTGGGGGCGGCCGGATTCACGAAATGGGAAAACATGAACGGCTTTAAAAACGCAGGGCTTTCCGAGCGTCTGAGCACGGCTGCGGGCGCAAAAAAGGCCCTGCTCGAGAAGTTCAAAACGCAATCGAATGTGAACGATCTGGCCTTCGCAGAGCGGGAAGAAGCCCGGCGAGCCGTGCGCATCGCCCGTGAGGCTCGCGAGGCCGAGCGCAACGCAACGCGTGACGCCAGCAGGGCTGCCGAGCAGGTGGCCCTGCAAGCGGAACAAGCCGAGTTGGCCTCCCGCGAGGCGCTGAAGACCCAGGAAATCGCCGAGCAAGCTGCGCGTCAAATGGCCATGGCAGCGGAGGCGAAAGCCGCACGCGATGCCCGCTATGCAGCCCGCAAGGCCAGGAAACGCTGACGGTCCGCAGTGTCGAGAAGGCGGTGTCCAAGCGGCACCGTCAAAGCCGTCCGGACGAGACGCCGAGCGCCTCCGAACCGGATGACGGGAGTTAAAAAACAGACGATGAGAAAAGCCGGAAAAATCGGAGCCCAAGTCGTCACCGCCTATAAAATGCCTGCACATGGCTGACAAGCGTCGAATTTCGATCCTGATCGTCGAATAATCTTGATATTATAGCCTCATGTTCTACTATAGGGTTATTGATCGCTGGAGGCTTAACCGTCTCTTGAGAGAGACGCGGTAGGTTTCTTGGCGCGACAGACCTGTCGCGCTCCTCAGCAAGTCGCAACTCCCTCTTTCGACCTCCTCCTGGCGAGATCGCCGGCGCTTGACCGTTCCCCAACCGGGGGCGTGGTCCGCTTTGCGCCGTCATGCGTGTGGAAGGTTCCGCTCCTTGTCCGAAGACTTCGTTTCCGAACAGACGTTTGCTGATCTCGGCATTCATTCCAAAATCGCCCAGGCTCTGGGTGAGCATGGCTATACCACCCCGACGCCCGTTCAGGCGGCGGCCATCCCGCCGGCGTTGACCGGCCGCGACATCCTCGCCACCGCCGAAACTGGAACTGGCAAGACTGCGGCTTTCATGCTGCCGGCCCTGACCCGCGTTGCCGAACTGCCCCCTCCCGCCGTCGCCGCGCCGCGCATCCTCGTGCTTGCCCCGACGCGTGAACTGGCAAGCCAGGTCACCCAGGCTGCGCGCAAATACGCCAAGCCGCTGCGCATGAACATCATCGACGTGGTCGGCGGCATGCCGTATGGCGAGCAGCTTCGCATGCTATCGCGCCCGGTGCATGTCGTGGTGGCAACACCCGGCCGCCTGATCGACCACATCGAACGGCAGCGCATCGACCTCAGCTCCGTCGAGGTGCTGATCCTCGACGAGGCGGACCGCATGCTGGACATGGGCTTCCTCGATGACGTCGAGCGGATCGCCGACGCCTGCAAGGCCGGCCGCCAGACGCTGCTGTTCACGGCGACGTTGGACCGTCGCATGAGCCAGCTCGCCGGCAAGCTGCTGCGCAACCCGGAGCGCGTCGCTGTCCAGAGCCAAGCGACCGCGATTAACGTGGAACAGCGCCTGCACCATACCGACGACATGGAGCACAAGCGCCGGCTGCTGATGCACTTCGCCGGCCAAGGCGAGGTCGGCAAGGCGATCATCTTCGCCGCGACCAAGCGCGACGCCGACGCACTGGCGGAGGAACTGAGCGCTGCCGGCCATGCCGCCGCCGCCCTGCACGGCGACATGGATCAGTCCAAGCGCAACCGTACCCTTCAGCGGCTGCGCACCGGCCAAGTCCGTCTGCTGGTGGCAACCGACGTTGCCGCCCGCGGTATCGACGTGCGCGACATCACACACGTCATCAATTTCGACCTCCCGCGCTCGGCCGAGGATTATGTCCACCGCATCGGCCGCACCGGCCGGGCCGGTGCTTCGGGCATCGCTGTATCCTTCGCCTCCCGCGCCGATCGCGAGACGCTGTCCCGCATCGAACGCTTCACCGGTGCGACGCTGGCGATCCATACGATCTCCGGCATGGAGCCACAACGTTCCTTCTCCGGCGGCACGGGACGGCCTGCGGGCCGCCCCCCAGCCAATCGCGGCGGAGCAAGGCCGTGGCAGCGCGACGGCGGTCAGGGCAGACCACAGGCCCGTGCCGGACGCTGGTAACACACGTTCTGGCAAGACAAGCAGATCAGGCGCGGCCCTTCGGGACCGCGCCTTTTTCTTGGGGAACCGAAACGGGCATCGGGCGCCCATCTGCGGAAATTGCAGGGCAACGGCTTGAAGATCCTGCCCCATGAGGCGGTGTAGCTGAGGGGAAGCCTGATCTTGTCCCGGTTTGGGCTCTTGCGCACTCAAGAGGGCCGGCGTGGAGAGCCGAATGGCACGCTGGAAGGGCCTCCTCGGCGAGGGGCTGCGCTTCCATTCCGATCAGGCGCAGGCCACGGAGGCCGCCATTGGCATCCTGGTCCTCAACCGCATGCTCGACCTCGGACGCCCAAACTCCGTCCGCGTCACATGATCACCTTCAGGGCTCGGGCAATCTCTCGCCCCATCAGGCTCCCTGCAACACGCCGGCGCCGCCCCTCATTTCCCATGGTAACTGCCTGAGTTCTGGGCGGACTGCATGGAATGCAGGTGCATGCGCGAATTCTGGGCACTCTGATGTCCCGGTGCTTCAATGCTCCCATGGCCTGAAGGCGGGAACTGCCGCGTTCCGCAGCTTGTTCGATTTGGCCCGTATTTTGCTGTGCGGCGTGAAGTCCTCCGATCCAGCCACCGAACAGGCCAAGAATCGGGATTGACAGGGGGCGCCGACCCTCGCTAACGTCAGTGCAATAATTAATTGGGCGGATAATAAATTCGCCTTGCCGCATGGAATACGGTGCATAGGCACCCTGAATGGGGGCAACCCCCGCGCGCGTGCCCGGCAGGACCGACACCCGCGCAGGGGTGGGATCAAGACCAATTCCACACATCCTCAAGGGACAGGAGGGTTAGAGATGTACCGCTACGTTCTGGGATGCGTATTCGCCACGGGTGTCGCCGCGGTTGGTCCGGCAAACGCGCAAGACAGCATCAAGATCGGCCTTGTCGAGCCGCTGACCGGCTCCGTAGCCTATAATGGAAAATCAGTAATCGAGGGCGCCAGGTTGGCGGTCGAGCAGATCAACGCCAAGGGCGGCGTGCTCGGCAAGCCGGTCGAACTGGTGATCGAGGATGGCCAATGCGCCCCAGCAAACTCGGTCAACGCGGTCGAAAAGCTGGTGCAGAAGGACAAGGTGGCCGTTCTGGTCGGTGCTTTCTGCAGCTCCGCCACCGCGGCGATCATGCCGGTGGCGCAGAAATACAAGATCCCTCTGGTCACCGGCGTGTCCTCGAGCGCCGCCCTGACCGAGCAGAACAATTCCTGGTTCTTCCGCGCGGCCGAAACCGATGCGCTGATGGCCAAGGCCTTCGCCAAGATCCTCGCCAACGATCTGAAGCTGAAGTCGGTCGCCTATGTCGGCGTCAACGACGACTGGGGCCGCGGCGGGGTGGAGGAATTCTCCCGCGATTTGTCGGCACTGGGCGTGAAGACGGCCCTGACCGAGTATTTCGACCATGGCACCACCGATTACTTCACCCTGCTGACCAAGCTGCGCGCTGCCAAGCCCGACGGTATCTTCATCGCGGCCGAGACGCAGGACGGCTCAATCTTGGTCAAGCAGCTTCAGGAAATGGGTGTGCAGAGCAAGGTGTTCGGCGTCGGATCCTGGGCGACAGCCGACTTCATCAACCTGACCGGCGACGCGGCCGAAGGCATCTATGCCGCCGTTCCCTACGTTTCCAGCGTCGACACCCCGCGCAACCAGGAATTCGTGAAGGCCTATGAGGCCAAGTACAAGATTAAGCCCGGCAAGTACGGGGCGGCCGGCTACAACGCGTTGAACATCACCGCCCAGGCCATCGCCCAGGCCGGCAGCACTGATGCCGAGGCCATCCGCACGGCATTGGGCAAGACCGACTACAAAGCGCCGAACGGTGAATACCGCTTCACCGCCAAAGGCCAGGCCTATGGCTTCGACGCCGTGCTGGTGCGCATCGAAGGCGGCACGCCCAAGGTCGTCGCCACATCCCCCGTCGAAGCGCCGCAGTGAGGCGGCACGGCCCCACGCCACAGCGAGGCTGAGACTGCAATGGATCTGTTCCTGCAATTCCTGACCAACGGGCTGGTGGTCGGCGTCTTCTATGCGCTGTCTGCGCTGGGGTTGACGCTGATCTTCGGTCTGATGCGGGTGGTCAACTTCGCCCATGGCGAATTCTACATGATGGGCGGCGTGGTGGGGTGGTTCGTCACCACCTACCTCGGGCTTGATTTCTTCTCAGGTCTGGTGCTGGTGGCGCTGGCGATAGGCGGTTTCGGCTGGCTGGTGGACCGCGTCCTGATCGAGCGCGTCCGCGGCCAGGGCGAGGAGCCGGGCATCCTGCTGACCATCGGGCTGTCGATCTTCCTGGTCAACATCACCCTGCTCGCCATCGGCCCGGCGCCGCTGAAGGTCGCGCGCGCCATCACCGAAGGGCCGATCTTCCTCGGCCCCGTCACCATCACCAAGATGCGGCTGCTCGCGATGGTCATCGGCATCGCGCTGATCGTCGGGGCGTATGCAGTCATCCACCGTACCCGGCTGGGCAGCGCCATGCGCGCCACCTTCCAGGATCCGATGGCCGCCAGCCTCGCCGGCATCCGCACCAAGCAGGTCTATGCCGCGACCTTCGCACTGGGCTGCACCCTTTCGGCGCTGTCCGGCATGCTACTGGCCAGCATCTATTCGGCGCAGGCGTCGGTCGGGGGCTTGGTCAGCCTGAAGAGCTTCGTCGTGGTGATCCTGGGCGGAATGGGCAGCTTCCCCGGCGCCATCGCCGGCGGCCTGCTGCTGGGCGTCGCCGAGGCGCTGTGGGGCGGCTATGTCGCCACCGGCATGGTCGACATCATCGGCTTCCTGCTGGTCATCCTGATCCTGGTGCTGCGGCCGCAGGGTCTCTTCTCGATCCGGGCGGAGAGGGCCTGACATGACGCTGGAACGCAACATCCTCCTCGCCCTCGGGGTTTTGGCGGCGATGCTGCCCTTCGCGATCACCGATCAGTACATCTTACACCTAGCCATCATGGCGATCTTCTACGCCATCCTCGCCAACAGCCTGAATCTGGTGGTGGGCTATGTCGGTGAATTCTCGCTCGGCCACACCGCCTTCCTCGGCACCGGCGCCTACACCGCGGCGTTGCTGTCGGTGAATGCCGGCTGGCCGATGTGGGCGGCGGTGCCGGCGGCGGGCGTGGTGGCCGCGCTGTTCGGGCTTGCCATCGGCGCCATCACGCTACGTCTGCAGGGCCCCTATTTCGTCATCGTCACCTTGTCCTTCGCCGAGGTGCTGCGCATCGTCGCCAACAACTGGATCGCCGTGACCAACGGCCCGATGGGATTGGCCGGCGTCGGCCAGGGCGGGATCGCCAACAAGAGCGCCTTCCTCGCCATCGTGCTGGGACTGGCGGCGCTGACCTTCTACCTGTCCTACCGCTTCGTCTATTCCAACGCCGGCCGCGCCGCCGTGGCGGTGCGGGAAAACCGCTACGTCGCACAGTCCATCGGCGTGAACCCCTTCGGCACTGCCATGCAGGCTTTCGTGCTGGGCGCCTTCATGGCGGGATTGGCCGGCGGCTTCTATGCCTTCTACATCTCCTTCGTCGGGCCGGAAGTGTTCCGCTTCGCCTTCATGGCGACGATCATCATCATGGTGCTGATGGGCGGCAAGGGCACGCTCCTGGGTCCAGTGGTGGGGGCGGTCATCGTCACCCTGCTGGAGGAATATCTGCGCGAACTGCAGGAACTGCGCCTGTCGCTGTTCGGGCTGATCGTGATGGCGATCGTGCTGTTCCTGCCCAACGGCCTGATGGGCTTCATCGCCCGGCGCCGTGAACAGCGCGGCGACGTCCCGTCCCTCTCCCCCGCCATCGAGGAGCGCACCGTATGACCGCCCTCCACAACACCGAGCCGCTCCTGCGGGCCGAGAACCTGACGATGCGCTTCGGCGGCATCACCGCGGTGAAGCAAGTGGGGTTCGCGGTCGGTCCCGGCGAGATCGTCGGACTGATCGGCCCCAATGGCGCCGGCAAGACCACCTGCTTCAACATGCTGACCGGCTTCTACACACCCACCGAAGGGCGGGTCTTCTTCAATGGCACCGACATCACCAGCCACAAGCCCCACGCCATCGCGCGGCTTGGCCTGATCCGCAGCTTTCAGAAGACCAACGTGATGAAACGGCTGACGGTTTTCGAGAATGTGCTGACCGGACATTACATGGAAAGCCGCCAGTCGCTGCTCGCCACCTTCTTCCCCGGCGAGAAGGTCCGCCGCGCCGAATGCGAGGCGCGGGCAAGTGCCGCCGCCATCGTCGAGACCATGGGCCTGTCCCGCCGCATGAACGCGCCTGCGCATCTCCTGTCCTGCGGCGAGCTTCGCCTGCTGGAGGTCGCCGTGGCGCTGGCCGCCAAGCCGACCCTGCTGATGCTGGACGAACCCGCCGCCGGGCTGAACAGCCACGAGGCCATGCAGTTCGGCGAGACGCTGAAGACCCTGGTCGGCAAGGCGGTGCGGTCGCTGCTGATCGTCGAACACAACATGGAACTGGTCATGGGCGTGTGCGACCGCATCGTCGTGCTGAACTTCGGCCAGATGCTGGCGGAAGGCGAACCGCGCGCGATCCTGGACAACCCGAAGGTCGCCGAGGCCTATCTCGGCAAGGCGGCGGCATGAGCACGATAACGATGGACGCCCCGGACACAGCCCTGGGCATGGTCGAGCCGGTGCTGCGGGTGCGGGATCTGCATGTCTCCTACGGCAGCACCGCGGCGCTGCACGGCATCTCGCTCGACGTCCATGCCGGCGAGACGGTGGCGCTGATCGGGGCCAACGGCGCCGGCAAGAGCACCACGTTGCGCGCCATCTCCGGCCTGCTGAAAACACGGTCGGGAAGCATCGCCTGGAACGGCACATCGATCGCCAACCGCCCACCGGAGGAGATCGTCGCCGCCGGCATCGCCCATTGCCCGGAGGAACGCCACGTCTGGCCCGGCATGACGGTGGAGGAGAACATTGCGCTCGGCGCCTATCTCTGCCGCTCGAAGGACGAGGTGCGCACCCGCATGGGCATGGCCTTCCACCGCTTCCCGCGCCTGCGCGAGCGGGCCCGGCAGTTGGCGGGCACACTCAGCGGCGGCGAGCAGCAGATGCTGGCCATCGCCCGCGCGCTGATGTCGGAACCGCGCCTGCTGATGCTGGACGAGCCGAGCCTGGGCCTCAGCCCGCGCATGGCCGAGGAGGTATTCGAGGTGGTGCGCGCCATCAACGCCCATGGCGTCACGGTGTTGCTGGTCGAACAGAACATCCACAACGCGCTGGCCGTCGCCAGTCGCGCCTATGTGGTGAAGACCGGCCGCATTGCCGCCGCCCGCCCGACCGCCGACCTGCGCGGCGACCCGGAACTGCTGAAGGCCTATCTGGGCGGATGAGCCGCGGGCGCGGCTTTTCCCTCCCCGACCCTTCCCCACTCTCGGCCAGGCGAAGGCCGGTCCGATCACGGGAGAGGGAAATCCGCCGCTTCGAACCCTGCCCCCCTCTCCCGCGGAGCAAGGGTCGGTCGGGGAAGGCAAGCCCGTCACCAAACCGCTGGCGCCGTGCGCAAACGCTAATTAAACAGCCGACCGATTAATTATTGGCAACTCCCTGGAGGGATAGAGTGAGAAGCAAACCGCGTATCGGAATCGTCGGCGGCGGCATCGGCGGCGTGGCGCTGGCCGGCTGCCTGCTGCAACGGGGCTTCGAGGTGCGACTGTTCGAGCGCGCCGGCGGCTTCGGCGAGATCGGCGCCGGCATCCAGATGACGCCGAACGCCGTCAAGGTCATCAAGACCCTGGGCCTGCTGGACAGGATGCTGGAGGCTGGCTTCCTGCCGCAGGCGCTGGTCGGGCGCAACTGGCGCACGGCGCGGGAGAATTTCCGCACGCCGCTGATCGACTGCCCGACGCTGTACGACGCGCCCTTCATCCACATCCATCGCGCCGACCTGCATGCCATCCTGGCCTCGGTGGTGCCGGAGTCCATCGCGACCTTCGGCATCGGCTGCACCGGCGTCCGGCAGGAGCCGAACGGCGCCGTCGCCACCTTCGACGACGGCAGCGAGTTCGAGGCCGACCTGATCGTCGGCGCCGACGGCGTGCGCTCCGCCGTGCGCGCCGCCCTGTTCGGTCCGGAGGCACCGCGCTTCACCGGCCACATGTGCTACCGCGCCGTGGTGCCGGTCGGCGGCCCGGTGGATTTCGTGGCGCCGGAGGCGTCCTTCTGGTTCGGCCCGAAGAGCCATGTCGTCACTTACTATGTCCGCGGCGGCAAGGCGGTGAACATCGTCGCGGTCGCCGAGACCAGCGAGTGGGTGGAGGAAAGCTGGAACGCTCCAAGCAGCCGCAGCGAATTGCTGAACGCCTTCCAGGGCTGGCACCGCAATGTGGAGACGCTCTTCCAGCGGGTGGACACAGTCTACAAATGGGGCCTGTTCGACCGCGATCCGATGACGGGCTGGTCGAAGGGTCGGGTGACGCTGATGGGCGACGCCGCACATCCGATGCTGCCCTTCCTGTCGCAGGGTGCCGCCATGGCGATCGAGGACGCCTATGTGCTGGCCGCCTCGCTGGACGGCCACGGCCGCGACGTGCCCGCCGCCCTGCGCGACTATGAGCGCGAGCGGCTGCCCCGCACCAGCCGGGTCCAGTTGGAGGCGCGGGAGCGTGGGCGGACCTACCACCTGCCCTCCCCCTTCGCCCAGGCCAAGCGCGACTTCGTCTATTGGCTGCGCGGCCTGATCAACCCGCAGGCCACCGGCATCCAGGCCAACTGGGTCTACGAATACGACGCCCGCAGATTCCGCCCCGGCGTCGCCGCCGCTTCCGAACTCGCCGCCTGAGGAACGCCCCCGCAATGACCACCCGCACCTATCGCATCGGCCAGATCGTCCCCAGCTCCAACACGACGATGGAGACGGAGATCCCGGCGATGCTGACCGCCCACGCGCTGGCGCACGGCACCCGCTTCACCTTCCATTCCAGCCGCATGCGCATGAAGACGGTCGCGAAGGAGGAATTGGCGGCGATGGACGGCGAGTCCGACCGTTGCGCGCTGGAACTCACCGACGCCCGCGTCGACGTGCTGGGCTATGCCTGCCTCGTCGCGATCATGAGCATGGGCCGCGGCTATCACCGCGTCTCGCAAGAGCGGCTCCAGGGCCGCACGGCGGAGAACGGGGCACCTGCTCCGGTCATCACCAGCGCCGGCGCCCTGGTCGACGCGCTCCCCGTCATCGGCGCAAAGCGCATCGCCCTGGTCGCTCCCTACATGAAGCCGCTGACCAGTCTGGTCATCGACTACATCGAGCATGAAGGGGTGGAGGTCGCCGACTGGCGGGCGCTGGAGATCCCCGACAACATCGCCGTCGGCCGTCACGACCCAGAACGCCTGCCGGAGATCGTCGCCAGGATGGAGACCGGCAACGTCGACGCCATCGTGCTGTCGGCCTGCGTGCAGATGCCATCGCTGCCGGTGATCGCGAAGGTGGAGGCGATGACCGGCAAGCCGGTGATCACCGCCGCCGTCGCCACCACTTACGCCATGCTGAAAGCGCTGGACCTGAGGACGGTGGTGCCCGGTGCCGGTGCGCTGCTATCCGGCGCCTATTGAGGAGGGGACGCCATGAGCAGCACCTTTCAATACGGCGCCAACATCCGCGCCAACGGCATCCGCCAGCATTACCTGCGCTATGGCGGCGCCGGCCGTCCGGTGGTGATCGTGCCGGGCATCACCAGCCCGGCGCCGACGTGGGGCTTCGTCGCCGAACGCTTCGGCCGCAACTTCGACACCTATGTGCTGGACGTCCGCGGCCGCGGCCTGTCGGAAGCCTCGGACAGGCTCGATTATGGGCTGGATGCCATGGCCGCCGACGTGGCCGCCTTCGCGGCGGAGCTGGGGTTGGCGGGCTATGCGCTGGTCGGCCATTCCATGGGTGCCCGCATCGGCTTGCGCACAGTCAGCCGTCATGGAGCCGAGCCCGGCTGCCTCGTCATGGTCGATCCGCCGGTGTCGGGGCCGGGCCGCCGCCCCTACCCGGCGCAGCTTCCCTGGTATGTCGATTCCATCCGCCTGATGGCGCGGGGCGCCGATCTGGAAGCCATGCGCCCCTTCTGCCCGACCTGGAGCGACGAGCAGCTGCGCCTGCGCGCCGAATGGCTGCACACCTGCGACGAGCGGGCCATCGTCACCGCCTATGAGGGCTTCCGGACCGACGACATCCACGCGGACTTCCCGCGTGTCCGTTGCCCGGCCCTGCTGATCGCGGCCGGCCGCGGGGACGTGATCCTGCCGGATGAGGAGGCGGAGATCCGCGACCTCAACCCCGCGATGGGAGTGGTTCGGGTGGAGAACGCCGGACACATGATCCCCTGGGACGATGAGGAAGGCTTCTACCGCGCGTTCGGCGATTTCCTCGGCAAGCCGGTCTGAACCCCACAAACGAAAGGACTCCCGCGATGCCCGTCAGCGATGCCGACATGGTCCGCGCCTGGACCCATGTCCTCACCCTGTCCAACCTGAAGCCCGGTGACACGGTCACCCTGCTGACCAGCGCCAACACCCACCCGCAGACCCTGCAGACCGCGCGGATCGCCGCCGGGATGATGGGGGCCGTGGTCAACCGGCTCGACCTGCCGCCGATGAACGCCGAGTTCGCGCACAGCCGTGACAGCCTGGCCTATCTCGGCACCACGCCGCTGACCGGGAACCGCGCCGCTATCGCGGCGCTGAAGGAAAGCGACATCGTTCTCGACCTGATGACACTGCTGTTCTCGCCTGAACAGGCGGAAATCCTGGAGAGCGGCACCCGCATCCTGCTGGCCGTCGAGCCGCCGGAGGTGCTGGTCCGCCTGCTGCCCAGTCTGGAGGACAAGGCCCGCGTCGGCGAGGCCGCCGCCCTGCTGACGGGTGCCAAGGAGATGACGGTCACCTCGGCCGCCGGCACCGAGCTGCGGCTGCCGCTGGGCGAATTCCCGGCGATCCAGGAATACGGATTCGTCGACGAGCCCGGCCGCTGGGACCATTGGCCGAGCGGCTTCGGCCTGACCTTCCCCAACGAGGGCAAGGCGGAGGGCCGTGTCGTGCTGGAGCGCGGCGACATCCTGCTGCCGATGAAGTCCTACGTTACCGACTGCATCGAGATGACGGTGGAGAAGGGCTATGTCACCTCGATCACCGGCGGCATGGATGCCGATCTTCTGAACGACTACATGGAGGTCTTCAACGATCCGGAGGCCTATGCCGTCTCCCATGTCGGCTGGGGTCTGCAGAAGCGGGCGCGCTGGTCGACGCTCGGCCTTTATGACCGGGAGGGCACCATCGGCATGGATGCCCGCGCCTTCGCCGGCAACTTCCTGTTCTCCATGGGACCGAACAACGAGGGCGGAGGGTCGCGCACCACCGCCTGCCATATCGACATCCCCATGCGCAACTGCACCGTCCGGCTGGATGGCCGCGAGGTGGTCCGTGAGGGCCGTCTTCTGGAAGAGGAGACGGTGGCATGACCGAGCCGACGCAAGCGGTCTACGAGCGTCAGGGCTTCGGCCAATCTCTGGGCATCCAGGGGCGGATCGGCCTGCTGATCGTCGATTTCGTCAACGGCTTCGCCGACCCGGCGGTATTCGGCGGGGGCAATATCCCCGCCGCCATCGCCCGCACGGTGACGGTGCTTGAGGAGGCCCGCAAGCGCGGCTGGCCGGTTGCCCACAGCAGGATCGTCTATGCCGACGATGGGGCGGACGCCACGGTCTTCTCGATCAAGGTGCCGGGCATGCTGACGCTGACGGAGGACGCCCCGGCCAGCGCCATCGTCCCGGAACTGACGCCCGCAGCGGGCGAGCTGGTGGTGCGCAAGACCAATCCGTCGGCCTTCTTCGGCACCGGCCTCGCCCCCTGGCTGACGCGGATGGGGGTGGAGACGCTGCTGGTCGCCGGCTGTACCACCTCGGGGTGCGTGCGGGCCAGTGTGGTGGACGCCATGGGCCACGGCTTCCGGCCGGTGGTGCTGTCCGATTGCGTCGGCGACCGGGCCATCGCTCCGCACGAGGCCAACCTGTTCGATATCGCCCAGAAATACGGCGATGTCGTACCCGCAGGGCGTGTGCTGACGCTGTGACGGGGTGAAACGAGTGGGTGCACCATTGACCAACGGTGATATACGTGTCCGCGTCAAGGACGATTCCTCCGCGGATGTCATGAAATCAGTGAGTTCACAGTCCAAGGCGGCCCCGGAACCGGAGGTGGCGTCCACGGAGACGGCGCCCCCGGGGACGGCTCCCAAGCGGGGACGCCCGGCCCAACGCCGCCGGGCCGGCCCTGGCCGGCCGGAAGGCGTCAGCAACGTGCGCGACGAGATCCTCGACGCGGCGGAGATCGAGTTCGCCAACCTCGGCTATGCCGGCACCAGCCTGCGCAACGTCGCCGAGGCTGCCCAAGTGACTCAGGCGCTGATCAACTACTACTTCGGCTCCAAATACGGCCTGTTCGAAGAGGTCTTCCTGCGCCGCGGCCGGCAGATCGCCGACGACCGCATGCAGCGGCTGGAGGAACTGCGCCGAAGCGGCAAGCCCCCGGCAGTGGCCGACATCGTCCGCGCCTTCTTGATGCCGGCCCTGTCAATGCGCTCCACCGCAGCCGGCCGCACCTTCATGCGGCTGCAGGCCCGGCTGCACACCGAACCGCCGGAGATCTCCTACAAGCTGCGCAACGAGGCCTACGAGACCTCCACCCGTCTGTTCGCAGAGGCCCTGCGCGACGCCCTGCCGCATCTGTCGGAAAAGGACGTCTACTGGCGGATGACGCTGATGATCGGCGCCTATCTCTACGCCTTCTCCGACACCCACCGGCTGGAGGAGATGGCGCCCGGCATCGTCAACCCCGATGACCCGGAGGAGATCCTGAAGGCGATCACCAGCTTCGTCACCGCCGGCATGCTGGCTCCGGCACCCTGAGGGGGCTGCGGCCCCCTCCGCGTCCCTTCACACGCAGAACTGATCTGCATCAAGGCGCCTCCCCCCGCCAGCGCAATATTAATCGATTGATTAATTGGAGGGTGCCGATCATGCCGATCTCCTTTCACACATCCGCCGCGCCTGCTCGCACCATTGCCTGCGGCAGCTGGTGCGCGGGGCTGCTGGCGCGCTGGCGCAGCAGGCGCCAGATGCAGGCGCTGGCGGCGCTGGAGCCGCTCGACCGCAGGGCGGTGCTGCAGGATGCCGGGCTGACCGAGGGGGACCTGCCGGCCCTTGCCCGTGGCGGCCATGTGCAAAGCCTGCTGCCGGCCGCACTCGCCCTGCACGGATTGGACGGCACCACGCTGGAGGCCGAGCAAGGTAATGTCATGCGAGACCTTGCGCGGGTGTGCATGCATTGCCGCAAGGCCCGCGCCTGCGCCCTGCTGCTGGCCGGCGGCAACCGCGAGGACCATGGCAGCATCTGCCCCAATGCACCGACCATGGACTCCCTGGATCAGCACTAGGGTGATCTTGCCCCGGTTGGGTGGACACGGATTCACTCAGATCTTAGCTCGGCCTGTTCGGGGGGGATGTCTCCGATGGTCGAGTAGCACCGAGCACATGAGCCGGGTCGGAAACTCGTCCCGGTGGTCCTCGATGAAGCGGAACCTCATCTCGGTGCTTCCGAGAAGATGCTGATGGCTTTTTCAAAATGTCGCGTTCCTGTCGGGCGCGCTCCAGTTCGCGGCGCGGCCGCGCGATCTCCGCCGTCTGCTCGTTCGGCTTGGCCGGCATGGCCGTGCCGGGTACGGCAGGGGCGCCAGACCGTGTGCGCGGCGGGTGGCCTTGGGCTACCCGCCGCCAGTTCCGCAGCACCGAGGCCTGGAGGCCCAACTCCCGCGCCACATGCTCCAGTGGCCGGCCGCTCGCTTCCAACAGGCCAACGGCCTCACGCTTGAACTCGTCCGTGAAGCATCGCCTCGTCTGCGTCATCGGACACCTTCCCGCTCCACCCGGAGCTTAGCTGTGGTGTCCACCGAACCGGGGCAAGATCACGGCGGACTGACCGCCGGCATTCGTTCCAGCATGCCGGGGCTGACCCACCGCATCCGACCCGGCATGGTTTTCCTGCGCCGGCCGCCGCCAGACCTGGAGACGCATTACGATGCCGGCCCGGTCAGCCGGCGCAGCGCCTCCACAGCCGCTCCGGGCGTGGTGAGCACCGGGACGGTCAACAGCGGCTGCACCCTCGCCAGCGCCCGCGCCATCGAGAATTGGCCGAGAACGACGACGTCGCAGTCCCGCAACCGCCCCGCGGCCTGGACCACGCGGTCGTCGTGACCGTCACCGTCGCCGCTCTTGAGCGCGGCCAGCGCGCCGTCGGCGACGGCAACCACGGCCTCGATCCGGCGGCCGGCGGCGGCGGCCATCGCCAGTAGCTCGGCGCGCAGCGAGTCGGCGGAGGGGCCGAAGCTGACGACGATCCCGATCCGGTTGCCCATCGCCATCGCCGCCTCGAATGCCGCCTCGTTCGGGCGGAACACCGGGATTGGCAGATACGGTTTGACCGCGTCGATGGCCGGGGCGAAGGCGGAACAGGTGAACAGGATGCCCGCCGTCCGCCCGCCCGCTCCCGCCGTGTCGGCGGCATAATCGGCCAGCGTGCGGAAACGCCCCATCATCGCCTCGTCGAGCCGGCCCGCCTCGGCCAGATCGACGGCGAGCGAGGTGTCGAGAAGGTCGAAGATCCGCGCCTCCGGCCAATGCGCCCGGAAGGCGGTTCGCGCCGGAACGACCGACTCCTCCAGTGCATGGATCAGGGCGATGCGCGGCCCCTGGGGAGGCGCCGTCATGGCGGCGTTCGTATCGTCGGTCACGGGTTTTCTCCCTCCTCTGCTTTCCGCCGGGCTGCCAGCGCCAGCATCAGCCCGCGGTCGCGCTCGGCCTCCAGCGTGGCGATGGAGCGCCCGGCGGCCTCCTGTGCGATTCCGTCGATCAGCAGACGCCGGACTTCCGGCGTCAAACCCGGGGTGCCGAGCGTCGCCCAGCGCCGCTCCTGGCTCGGCCCGAGATGGTCGAGGTAATGGGCCATGCCGCCGGGACCGCCGCCCAGATGATAGGCCATATGGGCGCCGATCACCGACCAGCGCAGGCCGGGGCCGTGGACCAGCGCCGCATCGACGTCGCCGACATCGGCGATGCCCTCCGCGACGATGTTCACCGCCTCGCGCCACAGGGCGGAGGCAAGGCGGTTGGCGATATGGCCGACCGCATCCTTCTTCAACGCCACCGTCACGCGCCCCAGGCTTCGGTAGAAGCTCTCGGCGCGGCCCAGCGTCCGCTCATCGGCGGCGAACAGTTCGACCAGCGGCATCAGATGCGGCGGATTGAAGGGGTGCGCGGTGATGAACCGGTCGCGCCGCGTCACGCCTGCCGCCAGATCGGTCCAGGTCAGAGAGGATGTGCTGCTGGCGATCACCGCGTCCGGCGGCGCCGCGGCCTCCACCTCGGCATAGAGGGCGTGCTTGACGGCGGTCTTCTCCGGCGCGTTCTCCTGAATCCATCCGGCGTTGCCGACGGCGGCGGCGGCCGAGGGGGCGACGGACAGGCGGCCGGGCCGGTCGGACACGGGGCCGAGCGCCCGCAACTGCGCCAGCAGCGGCTCCACGCGCTCCGGCAGGGCGGACAGCACGCCGTCGTCGGGATCCCAGGCCACCACGTCCAGCCCATGGGCCAGGAACAGGGCCGACCAGCTCTCGCCGATCAGGCCGCAGCCAAGCACCGCAACGGACGTGGTCGATTGCAGGGGGGACGGCATCGACGGGATTTCCTGGATTGTTGTTTTGGAGGAGAACATTGACCGAGCCGCCAGCGGAAGACAACCGCGCAGCCGCCGTTTGAACCGCCTTTCGCGCCGCCATCCGCGGCGGTTTCCCGCATCCGGCAGGAGCGCGTCAGGCCGGCTGCGGCGTCCGGCGCATTTCATCGAGACGGCGGGAGATCTGCTCGGCGAATTTGGCGGAGGCGACCGGCAGGGTGCGCCCCTTCTGCTGCCCCAGCACCAGCGGGCCGTGGGCCAGATCGATGTCGCTCAACGGAATCACCGTCAGCCCCGGTTCAAGGGCCGGAGAGGGGGCTCCGATCTCGATCTGGAAGGTTATGACCTTTCCGGTACGGGCGAGGTTGCGCAGCATCTCGAAGGAATTGGATTCCAGCTCCACCGACAGCTTGGTGGAACTGACCGCCAGCATCTCATCCAGGATTGTGCGCGTCCCGAAGCTGGCATCCGGCAAGGCGATGGGATAGGGGGAGCAATCGCGCAGACGCAGGCTCGGCTGGCCCGCCAGCGGGTGGTCGGCGGCCATGATCGCGACGACCCGCTGGCCGAGCGTCATCAGCGGCTGGAATTCCGCCGTCCGGCGCGGGCTGAAGATGATGGCGATGTCGGCCTCGAAATCGCCGAGCATCTTCAGCGCCGTGCCCTGGGAAACCACCAGGATCTCGAAGCTGACCAGCGGAAACTGCTCGCGGAAGGCCGATATCTCCTCGGCGAGGAAGGAGCTGACCAGTGCCTGGCTGCAGGCGATCCGCACATGGCCGCGCCGCAATCCCGACAGATCCTCGATCTGCGACCGCACGCGCTCCAAATCCGCGGCCTGGGCGCGCACCCAGCGGATGAAGCTCTCGCCCGCCGCGGTCAGGCGGATGCCCTGGGCCGAACGTTCGAAGATTTCCGCCCCCAGGTCTTCCTCCACATCCTGGATGCGCCGCTGCAGCGCGGAGGGGGTGATGTTCAGATGCTCCGCCGCCTTGCGCAGGGAACCGAACCGCGCCGCCTCGTCCACGTAGCGCCAGATACGCAGGTGCCTCATGCCGCTCAACTCTCCGGGTGTATACTTTTCGGCATCACCTTAGCAGAAAATCAGCGTTTGAGGTGATGTTCGCGCACGCATAGCCTTTCCCAGTCCCCAGGATGCGCCAAGCCGGACGTAACCGGCACAGGGGCTTCCTGCCACACTTCACGGGAGATGGCGGCCTCATGGGAAAGCTGTTGCACACCTGCTCCGCGGCCTTGGCGGGCGTTCTGTTCGGCGTGATCGGCGGCTCCCTTGGCGGCGCCGGCGCCGCGATGGCGGAAACCCCCGTCAAGCTGGTCCTCAACTGGAAGTACCAGGGGCCCCAGGCGCTGATCCTGCTGGCCGAGGACAACGGCTATTTCAAGGAAGAAGGGCTGAAGGTCACCATCGACCAGGGCGAAGGGTCCGGTGCGTCCATCACCAAGGTGGCGACCGGTTCCTACGACGTCGGGTTCGGCGACATCAACTCCCTCATCACGCTCGCCGCCAAGTCGCCGGACGAGGCGCCGATCGCCGTCTACATGATGTACAACACACCGCCCTTCACCGTCGCCGTGAAGGCGGATGGGCCGATCCGCACGCCGAAGGATCTCGAAGGCAAGACCATCGGCAGCCCGGCCAACGACGGCGCCCTGAAGCTGTTTCCCGCCTTCGCCACCATGGCCGGAATCGACGCCAAAACGGTCACGCTGACCAATATGCAGGCAAATCTGCGCGAGCAGATGCTGATGCGCGGACAGGTGGATGGCGTACTCGGCTATGTCAATACCATCACCTTCGGTGCCAAGGCGGCCGGCATGAATCCTGAAAAGGACTTCCGGTTCATCAAGTACGGCGACTACGGCATGGATCTCTATTCGAACGCCATCGTGGTTTCGCGCGCCTTCGCACAGAACAACGGCGAGGCGGTGAAAGGCCTTCTGCGCGCCATCAACCGCGCCACCAAGGACATGATCGCCGATCCGGCCACGGCCACCAAGGCGGTGATGAAGCGCGAACCCCTGCTGAACGAGAAGGTCGAGGTCGAACGCACCGTCGCCACCATCCGGCAGGAAATGAACCATCCGGAGATCGCGCGGATCGGACTGGGCGACGTGGATCCGGAGCGGTTCCAGCGCTCCATCGACATCGTGGTCAAGGCGAACGGGCTGGAGCGGACGCCGAAGGCGTCGGACGTTTTCACCGCCGCCTATCTGCCGCCCCGCGCCGACCGCCCCAGCCGCGTCGTCCAGTGACGCGCCTCCACAGAAAGAATGAAGGGCTAAGAGGATGAATCTGGATCTGAAGGGGCGGGTCGTGCTCATCACCGGCCCGGCCAAGGGCATGGGCGAGGCGGTGACGATGGCCTTCGCCGGCGAGGGCTGCCGTCTGGCCCTGATCGGGCGCGACACCGCAGCGATCGAACCGGTCGCGGCCCGGGTCCGCGCCGGCGGCGGGGAGGCCATCGTCATCCCCTGCGATATCACCAGCGAGGGACAGTGCCAGGGCGCGGCGGAGCGCGCGCTCGCCGCCTATGGCCGGATCGACGTGCTCGTCAACGTCGCCGGCGGCTCCGGCCCCATCGGCAAGACCGGGTGGGAGACCAGCCAGGCGGAGTTCGACGAGATCGTCAGGCTCAACATGACCGGCTGCTTCAACACCATGCGCGCCGTCATGCCGGCCTTCGCGGCCCAGCGCTACGGCAAGATCGTCAATGTCGGCGGCACCTTCGGGATGCGCGGGCGGGCGGGCCGGATGGCCTATTCGGCGTCCAAATGGGGCTTGCGCGGCATCACCAAATCCTTCGCGCTGGAGGCCGGCCCCTTCAACGTGAACGTCAACTGCGTCGCCCCCGGCATGGTCGAAGGACCGCGCTTCCGCGGCAAGGTCGTCCCCGAGATGGCCCGCCGCCTTGGCATCAGCGAGGAGCAGGCGGTCGAGCGCCACGCCGAAGACTATGCCCTTCGCCGGGTTTCCACCGGCGAGGACGTGGCCAACGCCTGCCTGTTCCTGGCGAGCGACCTGTCGCGCCAGATCACCGGCGTGGATCTGCCGGTGGACGGCGGCTGGGCGGCGCTGTGACCGCGCGCCCGGCGGATCAGAATCCGGCGGGCCAGAAGACGGAAGGACCGACCATGTTCCTGCAGAACGCCATACCGGCCGAAACGGCCGAACTGACCACGGCGGCCGGCCTCCAGCGCCCCGGCGCGGCATGGCCCATCATCGAGTTCGAGCGCGTCGCCGTCTCCTATGGGCGGGATGCGGCGGCGACCCAGGCGCTCGCCGAAAGCAGCTTCCGCATCGACGTGGGCGACTTCATCGCGCTGGTCGGTCCCTCCGGCTGCGGCAAATCCACGATCCTCAAGCTGGTGGCCGGTCTGCTGAAGGCGTCCAGCGGCCATGTCTTCGTCGCCCGGCGCGAGGTCGGGGCGGAAGACGTGCGCATCGGCATGGCCTTCCAGAATCCGACGCTGCTGCCCTGGCTCAGCATCCGCAAGAACGTGATGCTGCCGCTGAAGATCGCCCATCCCTTCCGCAAGGACTGGCGGCACAAGCGCAAGGGCGAGTACCGCGACCGCGCCGACGCCCTGCTCGCCAAGGTCGGGCTGCTGGACTTCGCGGACAAGTTCCCCTGGCAGTTGTCCGGCGGAATGCAGCAGCGCGCCTCGCTGTGCCGCGCCCTGATCCACGATCCGACCCTGCTGCTGCTCGACGAGCCCTTCGGCGCGCTGGACCAGTTCACGCGCGAAGAACTGTGGGCCACCCTGCAGACCCTGTGGATGGAGCGCCGGCCGACCGTGCTGCTGGTCACCCACGACCTGCGCGAAAGCGCCTTCCTTGCCAACCGCATCATGGTGATGAGCGCGCGTCCCGGCCGCATCCTGGTCGACGAGCGCGTGGACTTCCCGCGCCCGCGCACGCTGGAAACCACGGTCCAGCCGGAATTCAACACCCTGACGCACACCCTGCGCGGGCTCATCGTCGCCGCGCGGAGCGGTGGGGGAGCACAGCCATGACCGCCGTGAACCGTGAGAAGCTGGCCTCCGTCTTCCTCATCGCCGGCGTCTTCATCCTCTGGGAGGTCTCCTGCCTCGTCTTCGGCATCCGCGAGATCATCCTGCCGCGGCCGAGCCAGATCGTCGTCACGCTGATCGACCGCTGGCCGGCCCTGATGCCGCACGCGGTGCAGACGCTCTACACCACGCTGGTGGGCTTCGCGCTGGGCGTCGGGACCGGGGTGGTGATCGGGCTGCTGATCGGCTCCTCCCGCCTGGCCTACAACGTCGCCTTCCCGCTGCTGGTCGGCTTCTCCTCCATCCCCAAGGTGGCGGTGGTGCCGATCTTCGTCCTGTGGTTCGGATCCGGCACGATGCCGGCGGTGCTGACCTCGATGGTCATCTCGATCTTTCCGGTGGTGGTGAACATGGCGACCGGCCTCGCCACGACCGAGCCGGAGCTTGAGGACGTGCTGCGCACCCTGAAGGCGTCGAAGCGCGACATCCTGCTGAATGTCGGCCTGCCGCGTGCAATGCCTTATTTCTTCGCGTCGCTGAAGGTGGCCGTCACCCTGTCCTTCGTCGGGACGGTGATCTCGGAAACGGTGGCCTCCAACCGCGGCGTCGGCAACATGATGCTGCTCGCCTCCTCCAACTTCAACGTCCCCCTGGTCTTCGCCGGACTGTTCATCCTCGCCGGTCTGGGCATCGCGCTCTACGTGGTCTTCTCGCTGATCGAGCGCCGCGTCACCGGCTGGGCCAGCCGCAAGACCGAGTTCGCGGCGGGGTGACCGTTCCCCGCCCTTCCCTCCCCCATCGGTCCAACTCATCGGCATGGAGTATCGGCATGCTCACCATCACCCGTCGGGCGGCCCTTCTGGCCGGTCTCGGCCTCGCCCTCGTCGCCCCCTTCACCCCGGCCGCCGCCCAGGACCGCACGCCGATCCGCTTCACGCTGGACTGGAAGTATCAGGGCATCCACGCCTGGTACTTCGTCGCCCAGGAGAAGGGGTATTTCCGAGAGGAGGGCCTGGACGTCACCATCGACCAGGGTGAGGGCTCCTCCGCCACCGTCACCCGCATCATGTCGGGCGCCTACGATGCCGGGTTCGGCGACATCAACGCCGTCATCCAGCAGGCGGCGCAGAAGCCGGCCGAGGCGCCGGTGATGGTCTACCACATCTACAACAAGCCGCCCTTCGCGGTGCTGACCAAGGCGGACAGCGGCATCACCGGGTTGAAGGATCTCGTCGGCAAGAAGGTCGGCGGCCCGGCCGGCAGCGCCGCCACCCGCCTGTTCCCCGCCCTGCTGGAGCGCAACGGCCTGGATCCGTCCGGCGTCGAGGTTCTGAACATGCAGCCCAACCTGCAGGAACAGATGCTGATCCGGGGCGAGGTCGCCGCCTCGCTGGTCTTCAACGTCACCAGCTACGTCAACCTGATCCAGCAGGGGCAGAACCCCGACACCGGTTTCCGCTGGATCAGCTACGCCGACCACGGGCTGGACCTCTACTCCAACGGTGTGATGGTGTCGCAGGCGTTGGCGCGCGAGAAGCCGGAGGCGGTGAAAGGCCTGGTGCGCGCCATCAACCGCGCCGTCCTGGACGTGATGTCCGATCCGGCCGCCGCCGTGAAGACGCTGGTCAAGGTCGAGCCGCTGGTCGACGCCAAGAGCGAGCAGCGCCGCTTGCAGTTTGCCTTCGACGCCATGATGATCACCCCTGAAACGCGCGAGATCGGGCTGGGCGACCTGTCCGACGACCGGCTGGCACGCTCCATCCAGGCGATGACCGAGGCCTACAAGCTGCCCGGCAGCCCGGCGCCCGCCCAGGTCTTCGACCGCTCCTTCCTGCCGCCCCTGAAGGATCGGCGCGCAGTTCCCACCGCCGGATGAGGTTCCCGATGACGATCCGTTCCATCGCCTGCGCCGCCCTGCTCGACGGTCCCGATTACACAACGCGGGGGCCGGGGCGGCTGACGCTGCGCGACGGGCGGATCGCTGCGCTGGACAGGGCGGATCAGGCGCCGGGCGGGGCGGAAGAGGCGGCGGAGCCGCTGTTCGCCCTGCCGGCCCTGGTCAACGCCCACGACCACGGGCGGCCGATCCGGTCCAGCTCCTTCGGGGCGGCGGGCAAGCCGCTGGAGGTCTGGCTCAACTATCTGGCCCTGATGCCGGCGGTCGATCCCTATCTGGCCGCCGCGGCCTCGCTGGGGCGCAGCGCGCTCGGCGGGGCCGGAGCCGTGATGGTCCACTACACCCGCGCCCAGGGGCTGTCGCCGCTGCCGGAGGAGGCGGCGGAGGTGGCCCGCGCCGCCCGCGACATCGGCCTGCGGATCGCCTTCGCGGTGGCGCTGAAGGACCGCAACCCGCTGGTCTACGGCCCGTCGGAGGAATTGCTGGCCCTGCTGCCGGAGGACGCGCGGCGGGAATTCGCGCGCCGCACCGCCGCAGCGCCGCTGTCCCCCGCCGACCAGATCCGGCTGGTGGAGGAGGTTGCCGCCGCGGCGGAGGGCGAGATGGTGAACGTGCAGTTCGGCCCGACCGGCGTGCAGTGGTGCTCCCCGGAGCTGTTGCAGGCCGTGGCCGACGCCTCCGCCCGCAGCGGGCGGCGCATCCACATGCATTGCCTGGAAACGCGCTACCAGCGCGAGTGGGCGGATCGCCGGTTCCCGGACGGCCTGTTCCCATACCTGAAGCGGATCGGCCTGCTGTCGCCGCGCCTCACGCTGGCGCACTGCACCTGGATCCGGCCGGAGGAGATGGACATCCTGGCCGAAACCGGCGTGACCGTGACGGTGAACACCGCGTCCAATCTCGGCCTGCGCTCCGGCATCGCGCCGCTGGCGGAAATGGTGTCGCGCGGCTGCCGGGTGGCGCTGGGCCTCGACGGGCTTGCCTTCAACGAGGACGACGACGCGCTCGGCGAGATGCGGCTGGCCAACGCGCTGCACCGGGGCTGGGGCTTCGACGTCGCGGTGAGCGAGGAGGAGATGCTGCGCATCGCGCTGGTCAACGGGCGGGCGGCGGTCACCGGGCGGGAGGAAGGCGGCATCATCGCCCCCGGCCAGCCGGCCGACCTGCTTCTGCTTGACGCCGGCGCGCTCGATTCCGACCGGCTGCTCGACGGCCTCTGTCCGCGCGACCTGCTGTTCGCCCGTGCCGGCGCCGGCCACATCGCCGAGCTGGTGGTCGCGGGACGCAGCGTCGTGCAGCGCGGCCGGCTGACCGGCATCGACCACGCGGCGGTACAGAGCGAATTGCTGGCGCGGCTGCGCGCCGGCATGGGCGGCAGCGCCGCGCTCCAGGCCGCGCTGCCGGCGCTGGAGGACGCCATGCGGCATTACTATACCGCCGCCCCCTGCTGCTGATCGGCTTTCCGAATTCCTTCATCAGGACGATACAATGCCGCTCGACCTCGCCCCCACTCCCGAAAGCGTGCATTGGGGGTTCTTCGACGGAACGCTGCCACCGGTCGCCGAGATCGCCAGCGGCGATGTCGTGACGATCCACACCATCAGCGGCGGGCCGGAGGATCTGCCGCCGGACGGGCATGGCATGACCGTCCGGCCGGAGCATCGCCGCGTTCTTAATGCCGTGGAGCCGGGGCCGGGGCCGCACATCATGACCGGGCCTATCGCGGTGCGCGGTGCGGAGCCGGGCGATGCCCTGCGGGTCGAGATTCTGGAGGTGTCGCTGCTCGATGATTGGGGCTTCAACCTGATCCGCCCCGGTGCCGGGGCGCTGCCCGATCTGGTGCCGGAAGGAGGGCGCGTCCATCTGCCCATCGACCACGCGCGCGGCGTGGTGCGGATGCCCTGGGGGCTGGAGATCCCCGCCCGCCCCTTCTTCGGCGTCATCGGAACCGCTCCGCCGCCGGCCGCCGGGCGGCTGACCTCGATCATTCCCGGTGCCTTCGGCGGCAACATCGACAACAAGGAACTGACGGCGGGCGCGGTGCTGCACCTGCCGGTCTGGACCAAGGGCGGGCTGCTGTCGGTGGGAGACGGTCATGCCGCCCAGGGCGATGGCGAGGTCTGCCTGACCGCCGTCGAAACCGGCCTGACCGGGCGCCTGCGCATCGAATTGGTGAAGGGGGCGGGACTGGCCGGGCCGTGGGCGGAAACGGCTGAGCATGTGATCACGATGGGCTTCGACCCCGACCTGGACGAGGCGGCCCGGCTGGCGCTCCGCGCCATGATCGCGCTGGTCACCGCCCGCACCGGCCTGTCCGCCGAAGACGCCTACCGCCTGTGCAGCGTCGCCGCCGACCTGCGGGTCACGCAGCTGGTGAACCGGCACAAGGGCATCCACGCCCTGCTTCCGCGCTGGGCGCTGCAGGGCGCGTCCTGAAAACGCAGACGCCCTCTCCCGTTCCGTGGGGGAGAAGGCGTCGCAGGTCAGCCCAGGGCGATCTCGAACTCCTTGGCGCCTTCCCACAGGACCAGCCGGCCCAGCTCCGGCAGGTTCTCCAGGCCGGACGTCAGGGTGATGAAATGGTTTCCGGCGAGCTGGCCGACCTTGCTGGAGAAGCTGACGCCGCCATAGGCCAGCAGGATTTCCGTCTCGCTGATGCCGCCGGGGTAGAGGATGATCTGCCCCGGCGCCGGATGGCTGGTGTGGTTCTCGAAGGGAACGGCGAAGTCGGTGTCGCCCAGAGGCACCCACACGCCCTCGCCGCTCCAGCGGACATGGACGACGCTGCTGCGGAAGGGAAGCCGCGCACGAAGCGCGGCGACCGTTTTCGGCGCCTTTTCCGTTTCGAAGCGCGCTTCGAAGCGGAAGGGGCCGGCGGTGACGAGAAGTTCGCTCATGGCCGGTTTCCCCTTCAGGGCATGTCGGCGGAGGCCGGAACGGCCGTCACCGCCGCGATGGTCTTGTCGGTGTTGCGCGGCTCGGCCGGCGGCATGCGCTGAATGGTGTGGACCGAGCGGCCATGGCCCTTCATGGTCTCGACCAGGGAGCCGTCGCGCACCACGAAGGCCCCGCGGACCAGCGTGTGCTTGAGCTTTCCCTTCACCTTGCGCCCATGCCAGGGAGAGATGCGCGACAGGGAGTGAAGATTGAAATCGTCGATCACCCACTCCTCGGACAGGTCGAAGATGGCGAAGTCGGCGTCGGCGCCCGGCAGAATGGCGCCCTTCTGCGGGTAGAGGCCGAAGCTCTTGGCCGGGGCCTCCGAACTGGCGCGGACATAGGTGTGGATGTCCATCCGGCCTTCCGCCACGGCGGTCAGCATCAGCGGCATCTGCGTCTCGACGCCGGGGAAGCCGCAGTCGCAGTTCCAGATCACCGACCGCGTCTTTTCCTCCGGCGTGTGGGGAGCATGGTCGGTGGCGATCATGTCGATCGTGCCGTCCTTCAGCGCGTTCCACAGCGGTTCGTGACAGTCGGCCTCGCGCACCGGCGGGTTCACGCGGATGACACCCTTGCAGCGTGCATAGTCGTCGGTGCTCAGCATCAGGTAATGCGGCCCGGTTTCCCCGGTGATGTCCACCCCGCGGGCCTTCGCCTCGGCCAGCGGGCGGAGTTCCTCCTTGGAGGAGATGTGGAGGATGTGGATGCGCGCGCCGGTCCATTCGGCCAGGGTCGCGGCGCGCTCCACCGCCTCCACCGCCACCACCGCCGGGCGGGAGTCGAGATGGGCGAGCGGATCGTTGCGCCCGGCCTCGCGCAGGCGCTTCTCCCGCCGTTCCATGATGGTGTTGGTTTCGGCATGGAGGCTGACGCGCATGCCGGTCGGCGCGACGCGCTCGAACAGTTCCAGCATGGCGCCGGTGTCCGGCGACGGGATGCGGCCGAAGGTGTTGCCCATGTAGAGCTTGAATCCGATCACCCCGCCCTCGACCAGCCCTTCGACATGGTCGAGCGATTCCTCGCCCAGCACCGCGTAGAGGCCGAAGTCCACATAGGCCTTGTCGGCGGCGATGGCGTGCTTGGTGGCCAGGATCTCCGGCGTCGCCACGGTCGGGATGGTGTTCGGCATGTCGAAGACGGTCGTCACGCCGCCGAACGCCGCGGCGATGGTTCCGCTGGACCAGTCCTCCTTGTGGGTATAGCCCGGATCGCGGAAATGCACATGGACGTCGATGCCCCCGGGCAGAATGGCGAGTCCGGTCGCATCCAGCGTCTCGGCCGCGGGCGGCATCGTTTCAGGCGCGCCGATGGCGGCGATCCTGCCGCCGCTGATGGCGATGCTGGCCTGGAAACGCGCCGTGGAGGTGACGATATCGCCACCATGGATCACGAGGTCGACAATAGAGTCGGTGCCTGCCACCGGCTGTTCCTTCATCGTTTTAAGTCCGGAATTGGGTGTGGGGGATCGTGTCGCGTCGCGGACGAATTGAAGGCTAGGCAGCGCGGCGACTCACCTCAAACGCCAATTTCCGACAAGGGCGTCTACAAAAAGTATACGCCAGCGGTGGATACCGTGCGGGAGGTGCCGCGCCACCCGGGTTGGGGTGGGGTCGAGGACCGGCGGCTCGGCCCGCTTGCATCGACTCGGCCTTGAATTCCCATGCGAAACCCGTCATGGTAGGCAAACCATGACTTTGACTTCCCGCCATTTCCGTAATTTTCTGCGCGCCGGCCGTGTTCACGCGGGCCTGCTCGCCCCGGATCTGGTCGCCTGACGCAAGGCTCCCGGACCGTCCGGGGCCATAAACACTCCCAACATCCACGACATTCGTCCCGGACCGCCGGAAGGCGGTGACCGGGCATCCGCGTACGATTTTCCGCCGGCCGAGGAGGCGCCCACCGGGGGGGCGTGCCGAGCCGCCGGGACGTGCGCTCACCGGCAACGACAGGAATACCAGAATGCGTCCCGCAGGCGTTTTCCCTCCCATCATCCTCACCGAAACCGATCATGACCGGCTGTCCGGCCTGGCGGAGGCCATCGCCGATACGCTGCCCGACGTCTACGACTATCTTGCGACGGAACTGGACCGCGCTGTCGTGGTGGGCCCGGACGAGATCGCTCCATCGATCGTCACGATGAACGCGCGCGTGACCTTCCGGGACGAGGTGGCCGGACAGGAGCGAACCGTCACCCTGGTCTATCCCCAGGAGGCCGACCTTGCTGCCGGACGTGTGTCGGTGCTGACCCCGATCGGCGCGGCACTCATCGGCGTTGCCGAAAAACAGTCCATCACATGGTACACGCGTCAGGGAGAGGCAAAGACCCTCACCGTTCTGACGGTCGAGCATGCCATGCAGGAGGAAGCGCTGGCACTGTCCGGCGAATAGTACTGCCGTATGACGTTGGTGCGGAAGGCGGTACTGCTAGGGGGCGGAAGGGCGAGCAGGTATGGAGACGCCCCCACTGAAGCCGAGCGGCCGATGCCGTACCAGGCCTAGGAGCCACGCCGTCATAAGCTCCTGCGCGCCCTTTACCGCGTTGAGAACTGGGCGGCCTACGACGCGGCGCTGTGCCGCTTGGGGTGATTTCGCGGTGTGGGTGACACCCAAGGCGATTGCCGCGTGGACACCGCCGGCCGCCAGCGGACTCCGCCCTCACGCCGATATGCGCGCCGAAGCTGCGCCAGTGGCGCCACCCTTCAAAACGCCTTCAGTCAGCCGTTCCGAAACACTGATGAATGATCCGGCCTAGAGTTTCGAGCGTTTAATCTGACGCATATCCTGCATGTTTGAGGTAGTTCCAGCATTCGTCTGGTGTGTAGAGGTCGCAGATAGAGCCGACAGCCCTCCACAACTCCTCGATGGTACGGGCGCCGATGCGGCGGAGATGAGCTTTGAGCTTGGCGAACGCCATTTCGATAGGGTTGAGGTCGGGACTGTAGGGCGGCAGGAAGAGGAACCAAGCGCCACGTTCCTTGAGGATGGCCTTGGCCTTTTCACTCTTATGGCTGGATAGGTTGTCGAGGATGACGACATCGCCCGGCCGCAGGGTCGGGGCGAGTTGTGTCTCGACATAGGTCTCGAAGAGCGTCCGGTTCATCGCGCCCTTGATGATCCACGGGGCGGTCAGCCCGTCGCAGCGCAGGGCAGCGATGAAGGTCTGGGTGCCCCAATGGCCAAACGGCGCCGTGGCCTTGAACCGCTGGCCGCGCTTGGCCCGTCCGCGCAGTCGGGTCATCTTCGTGGTGGTTGCGGTCTCGTCGAGAAACACCAGCCGATCCGGCTCCTCGCGCATCCGGGGCTGACGGTGGCTGCGCCAACTCCGGCGGTCCTCAGCAACGTCAGCGCGACCGGCCTCGCTCGCCAGCACCGTTTTTTTTGACAGTGAAGCCGCGGGCGAGCAGGAAGCGCGACAGCGAGGCGGGGTGGACCGTGACCCCGCGCTCGGCCTTCAGCTTGGCCGCCAGTTCGGGCATGGTGATGTCGCCTTGCTTCTCCACCCAGCCGATCAGAAGTTCGGCATGCGGGGCCAGCTTGCCACCGCCCGGTGGGCGCCCCTGCCGGGCCGGGTCCAGCGAGCCCGTTGCCGCCATGCGCTGAGCAAGCCGCACGCCCGTGCTCGCGCTCACATCGAACCGGCGCGCCGCCGCCCGACGCGAACCGCCTTTCTCGACCTCTCCGTAAATCCGAACCCGAAGGTCCGACGAATAGCTGCGCCCCATGATCCACCTCCAACAACGGTGAATCACGTCAACGGCCCAAGCGCAACTGTCGATTCAGATTTCAGGCGCGATGCTCTAGGCACCTGCCATGTCCAGAGTGGTTGTATGAGTTCCGACGGCGCATTGGATGCATTCAAGTTGACATTGTCGGCTTTGGCGGAGCATACAATGCCCACATTGCATGCGGGCATTGCTTGCCATTGCTTCCCAAAGGAACACGCGATGTCATCCGAGCAGGAGTGGCCGCCTCTTCCCTCTCAGGGCCGGCCTGCGTGGCCGCTGCCCACACTGCGGCCAAGGCGGCCATCTGTTCAGCGGTTTCCTGAAGTTGCGCCTCCACTGCGAGCCCTCTGGTTTGGTCTACTCCCACGCCAACCCAGATGACCCTGGCCCCGCTCGCAGAAAAAGACTCGCGCTCGATCTGACCGCCATCAGGTTCTCCTGACGAGAAAAAGCATCAAAGCTTGGAGAAATCCAGAATGTATGATTGGTTTCCTTTGGTCTTCTTTCCGTTCAAAATTATCGTGCTAGGAACGGGCATGTTCTTCGCCATCAAGTGGCATCATGATCAGGCGAAGAAGGCGAAGGCGAAGAAGAACAACGAAAACAGCAGACCGTAAGCGCCCGCCGGACACATCCTTGAGCCGCGGTCGAGACATCGAATATCGATGCCTGGCGTTGTCAACTTGGCGAGCGGTTGATGCGCTGAAAACTTGAACAAACCGCCCGCAGGCCAAATCGGACGCTCTGGAGGGTGCCGGCGCCGCGTCAGCGCGCAGGTGCGCGCCCACTTCGCTCCCAGGAAAGAAGCGCCGGGCAGTCATCCACCATAGAGGAGTTGCAAGGAACACCAATTCACCATTTTAATATGTAAATTATTCAATAAAATCGCGTGATGCGTTTCCATATCCTTCATATTACACCTATAACGTTGCGGTATGTTCATATCGCTTACCAGTGAGGGAAAGCCATCGCGCATGGTTTTGCGGTCGCGGATCCGATCGCGGGTTCCTTCATCGGTCTGATCACTCCACCAGGGGACGGGACGGAGCTGATCGACTGGGCCGGCGAACGCGCCGACACGATCAGAGACTTGCTGAACGAGCGCGGGGCGCTGCTGTTCCGCGGCTTCGAATCCACGCCGGTGGACGGGCTTGATCGCTTCCTGCGTCCGTTCTCCAGCCAGTTGCTCACCCACATCAACCAACCGACGCCGCGCACGCAGGTGAACGCCAACGTCTACACCCCACCGAATACCCGGCCAACCATACCATCCCGCAGCATTGCGAGATGGCCTACCACCGCGACTGGCCGATGCTGTGAGGTGATGTGGTGGACGGCCCTCTCGGCGCAAGAGGAGAATTCGTGTTGACGGTTGGTCAGGTGCATCCATGTGTCCGGCCTGTCGTCGCGACCTCTGGTCGCTGGCGCGATGCCACTCCAGAATGCGCGCCTCCAGCCGGTCGATCTCTTTGCCGAGCAGGCGGAGCTGATCGACGAGGCCGTGCAGTGCCCGTCGCGCCAGCTCCGGAAGACGATCCTGCGCCTCGTGCAAAGTCTCGATGGCGGCCTTCGTCCCGCTTGGCCCTTTGGCCGAGATGATCCCGAACTCCGCGAGGTGACCGCGCAAGGCGTTGATCAGCATCGTCCGCTGCCGGACCAAGAGGTCCCGAGTCTTGTGGAGCATCAAGGCTGCCTGCTGATCAATGCTCTTGACCGCCACGAAGCGCATCGTCGGCCGGGCCACCGCCTCGCAGATGGCCTCGGCATCAGCGGCGTCGGTCTTTCCGCGCTTCACGTAGGGCTTGACGTAGGCGGGCGGCATCAGCTTCACCGTATGGCCCAGCGCCGCAATTTCCCGCGCCCAGTGATGCGCCGTGCCACACGCTTCCATCCCCACCAGGCACGCCTTGGAAGAACTTCAGCACCTCGCCCCGTCGCAACTGCCGACGGACCAAAACCTTCCCGTCGCCATCGATGCCATGAACCTGGAAAACATTCTTCGCCAGATCCAGACCGATTGTCGTCACGCCCATCGCTGGCTCCTATGAGGTGGTGTCTTCGACGTCCAACGCTTTTCACCGGCATTTGGGGAAAAGGGCCGTCCACCACATCACCTCAGTAATTCCTGTAAACGCAAGCTGATGGCGGTCACGCCTGAAACTCGCGCATCAGGATCAGCGACTTGGGGCCCCTGGGGCGGCTCAGCCGTTCACCCCAGAAGATCAGGACGTCGGCGAGCGTCGGCTGGTCATGCCGCATCTGCCCTATCGACTGGCCCAATCGATCGATCACAAAGGCCTGATCGCTTTCCATGAGCAGAACGGCCGCCCCGTCGGGTCTGGCCTCCAGAAGCAGCCCTTCCACAACGCGGCGGGCATGCAACCGCTGCAGGAGCAGGAAGCCCAGGCTGCGTACGCTCCACTGCCTTAGATCGTCATAGCGCGGCAGCGTGGCGTTGCGATCAAGAATCTGTGCGACGCTGCCCCTCGGGAAGCGGTGGGTCGAGAAGAACGTCCTGACCGCGATCGCGACGTAGACAGCCCCCAGCGCGGCGAGGATCAGCGGCAAACAGCTTTCCAGCGCTTCCCACGCCCCGGGGTCGAGCCGGATGGGGACGGTCACCGGCACCGGTTCGAGGTCGTCTATGAGACGGTAGCTCACGGTGACGCGATCTGGAAGGGCGCCGAACAACTGCCGGAACCACAGCGCGCAGGCGCAATGGTCGCTACCCACCCGCAGAGCCAGCCGACTGTCTTTCAGCTCGATGCCGACATTCAACAGGTCATCCGGTGCTTCGACGCGGATCTGCCCGGCCTGGGGTGGGACCGGGGAATTCGCGATCTCGAAGAACAGGCTTTGGTCGCCGGCCTCCAGGTCCGCTCCGGTCAGCAAGAGCGGCGGCCCCGACGCGGGTCCGCGGGAGTGGCCGGCATAGTTCAGGGCGACATCCGGCGGTTCGAGAATGATCGCCATGGGCTTGGTGGCCACGCCCACATAGGGCGGCAGCGACCTGACCTCGACCAGGACCCGGCTCTCCCGACGCCCCAGGCCGGTCACGCCGGACAGATCGCGCCGCAGGTCCAGCGTGATCGGCTGTCCGGCGGACAGCGGCAGCGGCCGGTCGGGCGGAACGGGGGCGCCTGCGGCGTCAACCAGTCCCAGCCAAGCGGGAGCATCGCGCAAGGCGACGGTCACCTGCGCCGGGCGTCCCTGTGTCTGTGACACGGTCAATCGGCCGATGGTGTCCTTCGTCACGCCGGGAAGGAGTGGCGCCATGATCTCGTCCGGTCCGCAGGTGGGGCACGGGACGGCGCTCTGCACGCCGATGCCATAGGCGACGGCCGGGTTGACGACGCGCAGCTTCAGCCTTGCGCCTTCCTGTATGGCGAAGCCGGGAATGGTGAAGGCGCCCCCTGCCTCGTATGAGCCCGTGGCGTCGGTTGGAAGCGCCCCGTGGGCGCGATTGTTCGGAATGTCCAGCGTGAGCGGCAGACCGGACCTCCGTCCTCCGGGGTCCGTCCAGGCCGTGAGCCGGGCGGATGGCGGCAGCTTGGCGAAGTCGAAGGGCTCGCGCTGGTCGGGCCGGCCCGCCGGTTCGCTCAGCGAGGCGTTCAGCGCGTAGGGATGCCCCTGCATGAGCTCGATCACGCCGTCCGGACCGGGCGGCACGACGCTCCCCTGCCCGTCGCGCACGGTCAGTTCCAGCCGTGTGCCGATCTCGAACAGCAGCATCACCTTATCCTCGACCGGCCGGTCGAAACGCAGGGCCACCGGGCCGGCGGGCAAGGCGGGATGAAAGCGGAAATGGGTGGTGGTGGCCCGCAACCGCTCGTTCCGCCAGCCATCGGCCGTGTCGGGCCCGCGCATGGCGCTGGACAGAGTCATCGCGGGCGTCGCGGCGAAGCTCGTCTCGGCTAACTCGGGAACCGGCCGATCCGCCGCTCCCGCCGCAACGCTGATGATCCGGGTTATCGAGAAGGGGCTGGAGACGGCGATGCGGTCGCCGTCGATTTGGACGAGATCGCCGCCCCCCGAACGGTCGGTCGAGGCGATGCGCGCCGTGATGTCGAACAGCGCGCGGCGCAGATCATCGACGGTGTCTACCTGATGGTTGCCGTCGCTCGCGCCGCCGTTGAAAACGGAGAGCAGGCCGTCCCGAACGCCCTGCTCGCCAACCTGCCTGCGGGTGTCGTCGTCCGGGCCGATCAGGATGAACTCGACCCGCAGGCTTCCCTTCAAACGCTGCTTGTAGGCCCGGAACGCCCGCTCGAGGACAGCGCGTCCAGGACCCGGCCTTTTGCCGTCGAAGAAGGCACCGTCGGTGAGCACGATCAGGAAGGCCTGGTCGTCCGTGCCCGTGCGTTCGACCAGTTGGCGCAGGACGAGTTCCAGCGGTTCGTACGGCGTTCCGCCCTGAGCCCGGACCCAGCCGTTCGCGATGGTGTCGAGAAAGGCTTGATGCATGACCGGGGTTTCAAAACTCTCCCGATGCACAAAGCCGAGGCCGAGATTTTCGATTGCCTCGATCGTCGCGGAGGTCGCCTCCCCATGCCGGTCCTGCACCCGCGCAAGCATACTGCCGGAACGCTTGAGCTCGGCATTGAAGTCCGACAGCCTTGCACTCAGCACCTGGTCATGGCCGGGCCGACCGTCGAGCGTCGAGGCCAGAACCTGGGCGCCGAACGCCGGCAGATGCGTGCGGCCGGCCATGCTGCCGGAATCGTCGTACAGGATCCCGACGATCTTGGCGGAGGCCGGGGGCGCCGAAGCGAGCGCCAGCAGCAGCCCGACGACGGCGAACCGGAAGCAAGCCGCCAGTCGGTGCCCGGTGAGGGCCGTCATGGCGCCTCCTCCCCTCCCGAACGCATGTTTGCGGCGGCCTGGGCGATGCGGGCGGCGCCCTGGAAGTCGAAGGCGTCCGGCAGGCGGTCGGTGCCGAAGCGGTAATAGAGCGTCTCCTCCTCCGCCTTCTCGGCCAGCCAGATAGCGAACAGAGCGAGCGCGCGTTCAATCCGTGCCGAATAGGCATGCACGGCCCGCGCGACGCCCAGGTCGGCCGGCCAATCCTCGACCACCAGCAGGTCGATGCGGCATCCCTCATCGCCCTCTCCCGGGGCGGGCGATCCTCCGGACCGCATGTCCGTCCCGGTGTTGTCGGCACCGGCGATCAGGCGGCCGACCGCCTCCTGCACCTCGGCCGCCGGCGCGGGTGGCGCATCGTAGCCGAACTGGGTCCAGCCTATCATGCGCGGGTAGCGCTGCAGCAGGACTTCGGCCAGTTTGTCGTCGCGCGACCGGGCCTGCAGCTGCCCGACGATCGTTTCGGCCTGGGGCGACAGGACGGCGATCCGGTGGCCGAGAGCCGGGAACAAGGTTTCCAGGAGGTCGCCGAGAAGCGCTGCCAGTGTGAAGGCGATACGCGACGGGTCGGCGCCGTCAGCCTGCGGAACGTGATAGCGGAACGCGGCCACATTCACGCTCTGGTGATCGCGGCGAACCATGCTGTTGCCTTCGAGGCGGACCGTCATGGCGTCGGGGCGTCGGGTGCCGCCAAGGGTATCGGTGACCTCGTAGCCGACGGTCGCGCGTTCCATCGGCGCATGGAACAGCATCGCCGTGCGCCCGATGCCGGTAGATTCCTGGCGCGGGGCTTCGGCCAGGATCGTACGCTCGTCGAACAGCAGGCGGTAGAGGCGCCAGAAGCGGAATCCGACGCTGCCCCCGACATGGAAGCGGCCCCGGGGATCGTTGAACGCCTGGACCTCGACCTCGGCGTTGGAAACGCGCATGACGAGGTAATGGCGCCCACGGACCAGGATTGCAGTGCCTGCGACGAAAGCCAGGCCGTGATCGTCGCGCGCCACCCAACCGATCTCCTTCTGGCTGATGCCGCCGTCGGTCAGCGGAACGAAAGGCTTCATCGCTTCGGGAAGCTGGGAATGTCCGGCACAGAAATAGCGGACGTCGTCGTCCAGATCTCCTCCGCTTGCCAGAGACGGGATGCCGGCCGCCCGGTCGGCATGGCGCCGGTCCATCTCGACGGTCAGCGGCTCTCCGGGAAACTGGATGTTCAGCAGGGTTTCAATGCCATGACGTGTCGGAGACACCTTGAATGCGCGAAGAAGTGCCGGGTTGCCCAGCGCGTCGAAATGGCGCGCCGCTTCCATGCGGGTCAGCGCCGCGGCGCGCGAGTTCCGCCCCGCGGCGGGCGGCGACAGCAGGCGCAGCAGAACCACCAGCGCCAATTCGCGCAGGCCGCCGCGCGGCCGCGGGGCGATCGGGTGGAAGGGCGAGTTGCTGGAACCCTGAATCGCCCGGTTCATCCGCTCCGGGTCGAGCAGGAAGTCCCGCAAGGGATAGGCGTGCGAGGCGACCAGCACCAGGAATTCCGCCGGAAGCTGGGCTTGGTAGAGGTTCAGGAGCGAGTCGTGCAGGTTGCCCCGATCCTCGATCAGCGCGACCGTCGGCTCGCGTCCGAATGCCGGCTGCTGTTCGGTCCGCACCTTGGAGATCGAGACGTCGCCTTGCAACCGATCCTCCAATTCGGCCCAGCGGGCTTCCTCCTTCCATTCCCAGGCGTCCAGGTAAACGCTTTCGCTGCCAAGCCGTAGGGCCGGCAGCAGCAGAAGTGGAACGAGATCGATGCCGTGGCGGTCGCCGCTTGCGATGACACCGTTCAGAAGGGCGTCGCGGGCCGCGTGGGTCCGGTCCCAGACAAGGGTGTACAGCTTCGTGGCGGCTTCCGAGCGCAACGAGGCCTCCTGCCAGGTGCGGCCGGTGGCTCGGAAGAGATCCACGTGCAGGTTGCGTGCTTCGGCCCGCGGCGCGCCCTGTGCGATCACCCGCACACGCTCGGCCGGGACGCGCATCCACAGCAGCGCCAGATGCTGGTGGAGGAGCGACGGGTCAAATCGATGCGCGTCGATCAGAACGATCAGCCGGAGACGCTCCAGAACGCGGTCGAAATCGGCCGCGCTCCGGCCCAGGATATGCTGTTGAAGCCCTTCATGCGTGACCAGCAGAAGGGAGGGGATGGTGGTCGGATCGAACGTGCCGTCGTCCTGGCCCCACCAGGTTTGGGTGACGTCGGTGCAATGCTCCCTGAAAACGCGCCACAGGCTTTTCTTCACCCATCCGTAAGCGATGTCCGGGCACAGGACGAGGGTCGCGCCGCCCTCGTCCTGGGCCAGCGACACCGTCTCGGCCAGGGCGCGGACATGCAGTTCACCGAGCGGCTCTTCGAAGTAGACGTTCACGTTGGGCCGCTCCTGCCCCGCCATCCTCGCGATGTCGTTGCGCCCGATCGCCACCAGAAACTGTTCCAGCCTGCGCGCCTCGTCCACACTGAGGCGCAATTCTTCCGAAGTCCGCTGTACGAAACGGCCGAGCGCGGCACCCACACGCTCGCTCGGTACGAAGCGCCCTGCGGTCCGCCGAACGGATGAAAGGTCGCCGAACTGTCGCTCATCCGAAAACAGCAGCCCCTGCCCCTCCCCTGCCCTCACATAGGCCTGGAACAGCTTCGGCAGCGCCGTGGCGGGACGGAAATTCCCTGCGCCGGCCGAAACCGGGAGCCGCTTGGCCGCCACGTTCCCCGGCGTACGGGCCCAGAAGACCAGCGCCATGAGCAGGATGCCGCCCCAAAAGAAGCCGACCGTCCGATCAAGCGCCGCGTCGTCTCCGAACCAAATGGCAAGTCCCTGAACCGCATGGATGAGGAGGACGAAGAGGATGGCGGCGACCAGGATCTTTCTGGTCACGGCACGCGCGCCGGAGCGGGGGCGCATCGCCTCGAACTCGTTCCGGGGGCGGATCCCCGGAACCCACCAGAAGAGAAGGAGGACGAGGAACGCCGGGCCGGCCGCTGCGGCGACGACGGCCATGTTCAACACGATGTCCAGCCAGAAATAGGCGCCGGCCGGGTTCAAGCCGGTCCGGGCGATGAGCCATCGGGCGGCATGCAGCGCCACCCCGGCCACGAAGCCGATGACGGCAAGCGCGCTCTGCCCTGTGCGCCGGATTGCATCCAGCGCGTTGACGGGTGCGACGCCCCGTCTCGTCACCTCGTAGCTGAGCCAGCCGGCGACGGCGGCGGCGGCCACGGCAGCGGGAATCAGGGCGCGGCTCGTCCACCAGCGTTGGCGCATGCTTGCGGCCGGCGGCGGCGGGCGAAGGCCGGCATGGTCAAGTGACATGGGGCACCTCATCACTGGTCACGTCGGTGAGCAGTACCTTCGTCTCGTCCAGGAACACCGTCGTATCCAGGGTGAAGCGGCTGCCGTCGACGCCCAGCGCGAATTCGAGGGGCGCGGGCCGCAGATCGGCAGACGGATCGATCTTGACGAGGATGCCCGGCAGCCAGCGCGTCACGCGCAGGCCCGCGACGTCGCGGTGGTGACGGTTATGGAACTGCCTCTCCTCGTCGGAGGCGAGCTGGACCTTGCGGTGCGCCCGCGGTCGGACCAGAACCAGCGCCCGGGTGTAGGCGCCCAGGTCGTTCTCGGCGCCGCGCCGGTCGAGTTCCTGGTGAAGCAGATCGAGCCAAGGAATTCGGCTGGTGAGAATCACATAGTTGAGGGCCGCCCTCATGGCCAGATGGACGCTCTCGGTCAGTCGCCCCCTCGCCTTCTGAAGATCGTCGACGGCCTGGCGCAGAGCGTTCCGCCGTATCTGGATCACGCGCCGGACCATGAGGAAACCCGCCCCCGTCGCCAGCGCCCAGGCGATCGGCAGGATGGGCCAGCCATTGAAAAGGAGCGCATCGAGGAAGCCGGCCTGCATCGACCGCCGTGCTGCGGCATGGGCGAGGATGGTACCCAGCGCCGCCGCGGAGACCAGCCACGCCAGCCAGATATAGCCCCGCGGCACCAGCCGGCGCAGACTTGTCTGGGCCTGCTTCGCGGCATTCCTGTAGTCTGCGTATTCCTGAATGTTGCGCAGTGCCAGCCGGTCCGCGGTCACCTCGGTCTGCGGGATCGCGGGCATGGTCGTTTCCGAGGCTACGACGCGGACGAACAGGAGCTTCGCCCGGCTGTCGCTGGCCATGGCCAGGAGTTCGGCGCGCTTGCTCCACACCTTGTCCTTCATGCGTTTCAGCGCCTGGGCCGCTTCGCCCGACAGGCCGGCATTGACGAATGTCAGGCCGCCGATCTTCTCGCGAACATTCCGTTCCCGCGTCACGGTAACGGTCTGATGCAGGCTCATCTTCCGCTGTTCGAGCGTCTTCAGGCTGACTTTGCTCCACTCGTCGAGCGAGTCGAGGTCCTCCTGCAGTTCGTCGACGAACCGCTTCTCCAATTCGGCCGACCAGTAGGTGGCGTCATCCAGATAGCGGTTCCAGCTCTGGGGGGCGGGACGCGGCGGGGCGATCTCCTGGTCGCGCGCCTGAACCTCCTCTTCGATCTGCTGGAGGATCGCATCGACCCGCGTCTCCTCGTCGTTCGGCGCGTCGACGCCGTCATCTCCGACCGGATCGCCGCCCGTGGCCGGCTGGGCGGCCGCCTGTCCGTAGAAGGCGTTGAGCAGCCCGCCGATCCTTTCGGAGGAGAGGATCGGATGATTGCCCTCCAAATCCAGGGCGACGATGCGGCCTCTCATGGCGCGGCGGGCCGCCGCGACCGCATCCTTCGCTGTGCCGGTCCCCTCCCCGGAGGAGCGTTCGTGGCTGCGCCCCATGATCTCCAGCAGGCAGCGCAGCAGAATGAACTGCCGGGCATGCGCCTCTTCGGCATCGTTCCGCACGCGCGACTGACGCAGGAGGGCAATGCCGTCGAACGGCTGACCGCCTTGGCGTTCCGGATCGTTGAGGAAGCGCTCGCCCATCAATCCCAACGCCGCCCGGACATCGTCCTCCGAGGAGCGGGCCGCGTCGCGGACGGCTACACAGCGGCCGAGCTTCTGCAATACCTGCGGCACGGTGGCCAGACGCTCCGCGAAGCGCCGGCCCAGCGCCAGCGCCTCTTCCGTCACCTGCGGCGCTTCGGCGGGATGGGGAAGCACCATGACGATGGTGAGATCGCTCAGGCGTACTTCGTGGAGAAGCGCAAGATCCTCGAACAGGTCGGCGAGCAAGGCTTCCGTGTCATTGCCGTATATCCGCGGCCAGCGGGTTCCCCAGACCAGACTGTCCTGATCCCGGCGCCCACGTTCGCCGCCGATGGTCCGAAACTCCACCGCGCCGGTGATTCCGCGCCCGTAGAGATCGAGCGCGAAGCGCCGCACCAGATCGGCAAAGGGCCAGCCCCGGTCGAGGTTGACGACGACGAGGCGCCCGTCCGCTTCGGTCGCGGAGGGCGCCGTCCGAGATGATTTCATCATGCCGGCGCCCAGGCTTTCTGAAGGCCGGCGACGGCGCCGTCATGTACCTGCCGCAGGCTGCGGGCCGTCTCCTCGCGCGTCCCTTGCGCCAGGAAGGCGGCGAAGCCTTGCTCCCAGCTCCGCGTTTCGAGGTCGGCCACGACCGCGTCGCGGCCCAGCGGTTCGAGATGGCCGAGAACCGCGTCGGCGATCTCGGAAAGCAGAATGCGCCTGGCGGCGAAAAGGTTGGCGCAGGCGAACTCCCGCTGCTCGATTTCCTGGCGCTCCCGCCCGATCTCGAGGATGTGCAGCACCGTGCCCACACCGCAGACCTCGTCCACGGGGGTCAGCGCATTCATGTCTGAGCCCGGCAGAAGCGCGCCCTTTTCCGCGCTCCAGGCGTCCAGCGAGGCCCGGACAATGTCGGCGCGCTGCTCGAAGGCATTGAGGATGTCCCACAGCCGGCTGGTTTCGGCAAGCCGGCCGCGCAGCCCGCCATGCGGAACCCGTCCGATGGTGGAGAAATTTGCAACGGCGCGGCCGTAATCGCTCTCGCGCTGGATGAGCCCGAGCCCGAGCGCGACGATAAAGGCGCGCGCCGAATCCAGCTGCTCCTTCTGCTGGATCTCGGGGAATATCTCGGGAAGCCGGCCGCCGCGGTGCCAGTCGCGATGGATGTGCGGAGTGACGGTGGAGGTGTAGCGCCGGTCCGAGCCCAGCGCGCGGGAGGTGATCTCCTCGTCGATGAGCCGGCCGACCCTGTCGGCATAGGCGCCGAAATAGCGGCCGCGCGGCGTCTCGTTGACGTTGGCGGACGGTAGTCCGCCGGGATTCAGCTTCGCCAGATGGCGGAGCTCCAGATTGACGCGGTGATTGACGCACAGCAGTTCGTGCTTGGAGCACTCCGGCAGGACAAGCGGTTGCTCCCCCTGCTTGAGCGTGAACAACGCATCGAACTCGGCGTCGTCGTTGTATTCCTCCTTCACCGTCGGCGACACGGCCCAGAAGATGATGCGCTGGCCGCGGCCCTGGTCGTCGAAGGTCAGGAACGGTTCGGCCTGGGACGCCACGATGTCGACGGCCTCCTTGATCCGCGCGCGCCAATCGGTTCCGCGCCGTCCCGCTTCACGCTTGGCCGCCTCGATGATCGACAGGTTCCAAACCGAAGCGTAGTCGGTGCGCACGGTCTTCGCCGCGAAGCCGTCGATGACCGAGGATTCGAACAGCGACCGCAACTCGCGGAAGCCCGGAGAGCGGCGCTGTTTGCGTGCGTCGCGGTGCTGGCGATAGATCGCCTGGTTCAACCCCCGGTTCGCCGTTTCGTTCTGCCGCAGGCCGGCGGTCCGCAGGCGCAGGTCGTCCCAAACGGCGCGCTTGCCTTCGGCATCGGCGTTGATGAACAGATTGCCGGAGAAGGAGCCGGCGCCCGGCGCATGCCGTTGCTCCTCGCGGTCGACATCGGCCCCCAACCGTTCCAGAACCCGTCCGACTTCGGTGAACAGCCCGGCGTAGGCATCGGAAAGCGCGGCGATCTCCGCAACCAGCAGGTCGAGAACCTTCGCCGTCACCGAGGCTTCGACATAGCGGCGGATGTGCATGACGCTGGTGTTGTAGAAGGATGTGTACCTGCCGACGAACGCCGCCGACTTGTTGGTGAACCGGTCCAGGAGGCCGGGATTGGCGTACCGGCGCGACTGGTCGAGAATGCGTGCGTGTCCACGCGTCGAACCGTCGTGCTTCTCCGCCACGCCCTCGTCGAAAACGGTTGCCGCCGCCATGATTCGCTGGCGAAAGACCGTGACGTCGATCTGGTTGCGCCGGCGGATCGCCTCGTTGCGCAAGGCGTAGAGAAAGGCCCGCACCTGCACGGGGTGGGGGCCGCCCTTCACGATGTAGCTCTGCAGATGATAGGGGCGCAGGTCGCCCTCCGCGAGGTCGTCCTCGGTGGCGATGATGTTGACGAAAAGGTCTTCGGGCCGTTGGAAGAGACTGGATTCGGCCGAGCGGAGATCGTCGTCCAGTATGTTCTCGTTGGTCCGGACCAGGGATTCCAGTCGGTCGCGGGCGCGGAAGACCGAGGAGTCGATCGGCGGCCTGTCGCGGAGTTGCCGCAAGCGCTCGGTGCTCCAGAACGTCTCCATCAGATGGGACAGCAGCGCGTCAAGGTAGGTGACATGGAGCGGCGCTTCGTCCTCCCCCCCTTCCGGGTTGGCGACCACGGGATGGAGACCGCGGCGGATTTCGGCGAAGAACGCGATGCGCTCCCGCAGGGCGAGCTGGTCGAGATCCTCCAGATAGGCGTCGCCCTGGTCGGCGAGCTGCAGGGTGAGGTTGCCCGCAGCGCGCTGCTCCTCGTGGCGCCGCACCCGGTCGATGTACATCCGGTCCAGGCGCAGCCAATCGCCCGAAAGCACCTCCAATGCGAACCGCAGGCCCAGGTAATCGGCGACCTCCTGCGCCGGGTAGGCTACGGCCGAGATCCCGACGCCGCTGAACATGTTGCTGGTGCTTGCGGCCGCCGCGCCGAGCTTCGCCAGGGCGTCGTTGATGGTGACGCTGGCGATGCGCAGCCCGATGGGCGTGAAAATCTGCTGATAAACGGCGCGGGCCACCATCTCCTTGTAGTTGGTGATGCTGGAACCGAGGTTGCCGCCGGCGGAATTCTCGAAATCGACGAGGGTGACGCTCTGGAACGGGACCTCGCCGTCGCGCAGCACCATGTCGGGGCCGAACTCGTACATGAGGTTGCGTGCCGGCCGCTGGCGCTCGGCGCGGGCGATCGCGCCGTTCAGTTCCTTCAGGCTGGCATAGCCGTTGGCCAAGACGTTCCCGATCTGGCCGGTCGGCAGATTGGCGCCGCGCACGAAAACGTCGGGCATCAGGAAGATGCCGCGCACCGAGGCCTTGATCGCCCGGTCCTCTGCCAGGCGGCGCAGCAGAAGGGCGACCTGCAGGAACGAACCGGAGCCGGTGGCGCCGGCCAGAGAGCCGGTGACCAGGATGTTGATCGCTCCATCGAACTCCATCCGGCCGTCGTGCCGGCCCAATTGCGACAGGATGTCCCCGACCCGGTTCTGTACGGCGCCCGTCTTCAGCGATGTGAACAGCGCCAGATGCGACAGCATTCGGATCTGCGCCGCCCCGTCCAGCAGCCGCATGTTGAGCAGGGTATCCGGCAGCCCTTCCCGGGGCAGACAGAACGACTGTTCGACCTCGGGATACTTGGACAGGATCTGGTAGATCGTATCGGTGGAACTGGTCTGGATGCGGTTACGGTTGCCGATGGCCTGCAGGCGCGACATGTCATTGGCGTCCGTGTCGAAGCCGATCACGGCCAAGCGTCCCGCCGACACCGCGCTCATGGCTTTGGCTCGTGCGTAGACTCCTTCGGCGATCTCGCACCCGGTTCCGCCGACCCCCACCAGCAACGTCGGCCGAAAGCGCGCCTGCTCTACCATGCTCGTCATCCCCATGAACGGCCCCGTGAACGGCGTCGAGCGCCGGGCTTGTCGATTTCCTGTCCAGAAGCGCAACGAAACGCCTGAGAGTGAGCGATCCGGTCATTCGCCGATGATGTTCGGTGGGTCCAGCAGGTTTTCTTGCAATACCCTGTTTACTTTCCCGTCATCTGACCTTCTTCTATTTTTGACCCCTACCGCCAGCATCGTGAATGCAATTCCCAAACCAGAACTCAAAAAATATCCAAATATAATAGAATATGCCGATGCATATCCTGGGGAGTGCGATTTTATTTTTGTAGATATATTGTCAGCAAAAGAATACAGCCTGTTGATTCGTAAGCTGTGATCTTCATTACTGCAGGAACTTGGTCTGTCTGATCGCTCGGCAGAATTCTCGACTACAAAGCATTTCTCCCAATTTTCGATCTCTGACTTGAAGTTCTCGATGTTCTCAATCGTAGCTTCGGCATCCCGCACTCTGGCTACGAGAAATTTATGCTCGATCCTCTCCATGGTGTCTTTGAATTTGGCAAGTTCTCGAGAAATAACCCCGAGCTGAGACCCCGCTCTGTAGCTCGCTTCGTTCAGGTGATCCATTTCTTCAATACTTGTTACATACCTTGCGTATCCTCTAAGGCCGATTATATAAGGCAGACACCCATTGGCCTTCGCGATGCTCTCGAATTTTGCGATTTTTTCCTCTGAACCCTGTGAGTCTATTTTTTCAGGCAGTATTGTTCCGTGATTTTTTGCAGCGAGAAGGGCAAATGCGCTGACGGCGAACAGGTTGCCGTTCTTTGCAGTCTCGACCAAAGGGCTCAAGCACTGGCGCAACTTCGCTATCAATTTCGTTGAAACTACGTACTTCTTTTCTTCGTCCGAAATGCTTTGAGACTTTAAGGTGGCTATTACGAGAGAGCCTGTATCAAAATCCGCATTCCTAATAATTGTGCTGTATATTGAGCTGTACTGAAAACCTTCCAAATCATTTAAAGAATATTTATCGAGGTATTCGTTCGCAATCTGCTCGGTTGCTGCGATGATATTATCATCTATTGGAACGAACTCTTTTTCTACCGGATACTTCTGTCCGTTAACGTACCAAATCAGCCCCGCGCCTGTAGACATGAGAAGACCGAACAGCCCTATCGCATAGGGCTGTGCCTTACGTAGAGCGCTCCGTTTCATATGTCCGCCAATCATCCGCGTTCCTACAGAGGATCCATTGGCAAATTGACATGCGCTTTGGAACATAACAAGAGTTGATTCGTATTTTTATCTTGTACACAATGCCTCACTCACAGTTTCACCAGACTTATGTCCGGTGATTTCATATGTATGCTGATATTTTTCCTGTAAATGTTTACGGACGGCGGAAAAATCATTGCCGAGAGGTTGAGTATGTCTATGAAACCGTTGAGTTTCGTTGCACTGCAACGCCTTGCTGCGGCGATTTTGATCGGCGGAGTGTTGTCGGTTTCGGCGGGTGCGTCGCGGGCACAGGATCGGACCGCTGCCGGCGCCGATACGGGCGCATTGCCGACGGTGCTCCGTTCCGACCGGGAAAAGACGATGATCCTGCGCGGCCAAGTGGGCATCGTCACCGGGCAGCCCACCGGCCTCTACGCGCGGCTGGGAGCGGATATGGTCAGGCTGCTGAACGACCGGAAAGGCAGCACGCTGCGGGTCGCAGCGGTCACCGGACACGGTTCGATCAGCAACATCGACGACCTGCTCCACCTCGGCGGGATCGACTTCGCGATCCTGCAAAGCGACGTGCTCCAGGCCTACAGGGCCACGCCGACGGGCGATGAGCTGGGCAGGCGGCTGCGCTACGTCAGCCGACTGCATACAGAGTACCTGCATGTCCTGACGCGCCAGGACGTGATCGGCGATCGGCCGGCCGACGTCTGCGTTCTTGCCGGGAAGCGGATCAACGTTGGGGGACGGCTTTCCGGAACGTGGCTGACCGTACGCTCGGTCCTCCAGGGGCTGCTCGGACTCGACCCCACTTTCGACGAAAGCGCTTCGACCGATGAAGGGATCGAGCAGCTGAAGGCCGGCAAGGTGGACGCCCTGGCCTTCGTGGTGGGCAAGCCGGCGCCGCTGTTCGCCAAGCTCTCGGCAAAGGAGATCATGGAGAAAAGGCTCGAACTGCTGGCAATCGGACCGGAGCTGTTCACGCAGGGCTGCGACGGCCGGGCGCCCGCCGGCGGGCTCGACAGAACGCCTTATGAACCGGGCGCGTTCAGCGCGGACGACTATGCCGAACTCGTGCCCGCGGGGCGAAGCCTGCCGACGATCGGCGTGCCGTCCATCCTGGCCGCCTATGCCTGGGCCGGCGGTACCCCGCGGTTCGAGCCGACCGCCGCCTTCGTCCGCAGCTTCTTTGAACGGGCGCCGGAAGCCATGTCGAAGGAAGGAAATGGATTCGCCACAAACTGGTGCGGCGTCGATCTGGGCCGCGAGGTCGGCGGTTGGGAGCGGATGATCGCAGCGCAGGATTGGATACGCGCCAACCCGGGCCGGTCGTTGCGCATCGATTGCCGCAAAGTCCGTCCGGCGTTGTGCGACGACAAGGCGATGTTCAACACCGCGTTCGAGGACTGGCTCGGCCAACAGCCGGGACCACGTCCTTCAGTTCGCGAGATCATGCGGAAATCCGACGAATTCCGTGCGCAGCAATGTGGGTCGTGAGGCTGGATTTGCCACGTTTCATCCTATTGGTGTCGCTCCTCCTCTTCTGTTGGGCGCCGACGGCCGGTGCAGCGGCGATCGCTCCGGAGCACCTGTTCCACATCTATATCTTGGACACGCGCCTGCTGAACGATCACGACAGCGACGTACGACTGTACCTGAAGCGGCAGTGGCGGACGCTGCTCGACCAAGTCGATCGAACCTGGAAGGAGCCCGCGCGTCATCGCGGGCTTCTCGTCGCCAAAACACCGGGAATGCGTTCGGCCTCCATGGTGGAGCCCATCGATGGCAATGCGGACACCTCCGGCAAGGCCATCGACGACCACATCGATACGTTGAAGCGCCATTTGCCGGCCGGCTCGTGGAACGGCTACATCGACATCGGGGGCGCGCTGAAGGCCGCCCATGACGATGTCAGTCTCGTGCTGGGCCAATTGGCGCAGCGGGTGCGCGACACCAACACCCCGCAACGCCTGTCCTTCGTGGTCCATTTCCTGGGTGACGACCTGCGCTTCCAGCCGATGGGCAGCGTCAATGCGATCTCCCTGCGGGACTACGAATTGCAGAAAGCGTGTTTCACCGGCGCTGGATTGGCCGAGGTGGTGATGGAGTGGACCCATGGGTTCAAGCAAAGTCACCTTGTCCACCTCTCGATCCAGGTGTTCGCGCGGCCCTTCCGGACCGAGGGGTTGCCCGCCGGCATGCTGGACGACGTGGTGTCGGCGACCACCGGTCATTCCACGCTGCTGGGGCAGCCGCTGTCCTTCCAAGACAAGGGCGACATGCCCTGCGATTCCGAGCCGCAGGCATCAAGACAACCCGTCATACCGCCGAGCGTAAGTCCTGACTTATGCTCGGAGGTAAAGGCCGCGACTGCGGCCCCGCAGGCCCATGCCTGCGAAGGCAAGCGGCCGGACGGCCGCGCCCGCCGTCTGAGGGCGAGCGTAAAGTCTGATGTGTCAGAATTTACGCTCGATGATATCACAGGCACTTGCGGACAAGGCCCCAATCGGGAACGCGAGCAGAAGACGGAAAGGATGAACTGCTTCCGGTCGGACTCCGAGGAAGGCAAGCGGCTGGAGGCCCGCCGACGTGCCGCCATCGCGGCCGCGGTTTCGGGAGCAGCGCCGCGGGGGCCTGGCGTTGCCGGACTCGCCGCCGGCAACCAACCCCAATCGCAACTCCCATCCCAGATTCCGTCCGCTTCCGCGATCCGGTCGAACGGCCCCGGCGCTACACCGCCGCATTCCCTTGAGCCACCTAAGCCGGAACCACCCAAATCGGAGCCTCCCAAGCCGGAACCGCCGGCACCGACGCCATCCCCCAAACCGGAGCCGCCGGCACCGCTCCCCTCCACCACCGAGCCCGGACAGCCCGCCCGATCGCCGGCCGCACCGCCGCCTTTTTCCAGACTGCAGCCTGCGGCATTGCCCTCCCCCACCCTCCAACCCCGCCAGGCCGCAGAATCGACTGCCACTCCCCCGCGCCGGCCGACTCCCCGCATCGACTCCGTATTCCGGCGCGGCATCGACGCCCCGCCCTTCCGGAACAAGGTCGAGATCACGGTTCTCGAGGCCGATCCTCCGGGGATTGAACGGTCGATCTCATTTTCGGCATTGCCCGACGGGCCCGCGCCGGGTGGAGCGAGAGCGGCAAGCATGTTCCGGATCGAGGCATCGACGGCGACGGACAGGCGAGTTCCAGGAGGCTACACGCTGGCGATCGAACCACGGGACCGGCTGCAGTGCCGCCTCGACAGCGATGCGAGGCTGCGCCTTGTGGTGACGGGAATCGCCGTCGAGAGCGACAGTCGCGGCACGTACGATATCAGGCTTCACGACATCTGCGGCTATGTCGATTCGGCGTTGCCATTCGGAAGGATGATCCTGCGATGAACCCGTTCGCGCTGTTGCCCATCGCCGGCCTTCTAACTGTTACCCTCTCCGCGACCGTTACGCCCGCCTCGGCCGGGGATCGCGGAATCGTCGTCGTTTACGACAGTTCGGGAAGCATGCGGGCTCAAACCTCCGACCGGCACGGCAAGAGGGAGGTGGCGCAAGCCGCGTTCCGCTTTTTCGCCGAAGGCCTGACCAAGCAATCGCCCGGCAGCATTGTGAGCGTGGTTTCCTTCGGCCATTCGGTCAGTTTCGTGCCGTCCAGCGGCGCGGCGCGGGTCGCGGGTTGCAAGGACATCGACATCGTGGCGCCGCCGGTGCGTCTGGACACCGAGCAGCTTGACCGAATGGAGCGCATAGTGTCGGGCCTTCAGGCGAAAGGCTATTCGCCCATTACCGAGACCCTTTTAAAGACCGCCGACATTCTGGGCGCCGACGGCGGCATCATTGTTCTCATCAGCGATTTCGAGGATACTTGCGATCAGACCTTGGATGCGCCCTGCGAGGCGCTTCGGACGATCAATCTCGGGCGCGACAAGAACCGGGTGGAAATCGATACGATCGTCGTTCCCCGCGCAGGGGACATGCGGACGGAGGCCGTCGATCGGCTGGCGGCCTGCTCGGGCGCGATACGGATTGATCTGACCCGACCGGAGGAAGCTCAAAGAACGATGGCCGAACTGGCCAAACGGGTGGCGGACAAGCACCGGCAGGCGTCCTTTATCCAACCGACGCTCCAGGTGCTGGGGCTGGACCTGCGTTCAGGCGCCGTGCTGCGGGACGGCAAGCTGCGCGTGGAAATCCAGCGTGCCGGCGAAGGCAAAAGCATCTTCGCGACCCCGCTCCCGATTCCCACCGATCCCATCGCTCTGCCGCCCGGAACCTACGAGGTTTCGCTGTGGTCGGGAGAGGAGAAAATCCTGCGGCGCAACGCGGTATCCTTGGCCTCCGGCGAGCAAAAGATCGTCTACTTTACTCCCTGATCCTGGCCGGGGGGCGCAGGAACACGGGCGACGAAGCGTCCTTTGACGCCGTCAGGCCAATCCTTGTAGGGGACGATCCCGGTGTCGGTCGTACCATAGGCCAGCAGGTAGCCGACCAGCGCCTCGACGGCCGGCCGCTCGGGAACAAGGTCTCCGAGAACGTAGCCCATGCGCCCCGGCGAGCGGATATGGACGACGCAGGGACGGCGGCAGCTCATCAGGCACCGCATGGTGCCGACGCGGAATTCACCGGCGCCGGCGGAAGCGAGGACACCCTCGAGCAGGGCCGCGAACATCGCGCCGGTCCACCCGTCCTGCGGGTCCGCCGCCGATCCGGTGCCGGGCTGGCGGCAGGTTTCGCAGACGATCACGTCGATGGGCATGGCAGGTCAGTCTCCGGCTTGGATCAGGGTCGGGCATTGGGGAAGCACCACCGGAATGTCGGCGGCCCGCGTCACGGCGAAGGACACGCCATAGGCCTCTTGCAGCAGGGAAGACGTCAAAACCGTCGGGACGTCTCCCGCAACCACGCGCCGGTCCGGCATCAGCAGCACGAGTTCGTCGCAGCAGCGGGCGGCCAGCGACAGGTCGTGGAGCACGACGACGACGGCTCGGCGGCGCTCGACCGCCTCGGCTCGCAGCAGCGCCATGATGCGGAGCTGGTGGCCGGGATCGAGCGCCGCCGTCGGCTCGTCGGCCAGCAGCACCGGGGCATCCGTCGCCAGAACCCTCGCCAGCATCACGCGGGCGCGCTCGCCGCCCGACAGGGTCGGCACCGCGCGTGCAGCGAGTTCCGCGACCCCGGTCGCTGCCATGACCCGCTCGACCACCTCCTCATCGGCCCGTCCCGGCCGGCCGAGCGGACCGAGATGCGGCAGCCGCCCGAGCGCCACCGTGCGGCGGACCGTCAGCGGCCAATGGACATGGTGACCCTGCGGCAGATAGCCGAGCAGCCGTGCCCGCGACCGCGCATCCGATGGCAGGGGCTTTCCTGCGAAGCGGACATCGCCCCGATGGGGCAGCAGGCCGGCGACCGCCCGGAGCAGGGTCGATTTGCCGATGCCGTTCGGCCCGATCAGGCCGGTGACGGCGCCGCAGCGGGCGGTGAAACCGGCATCGTCCAGGACGGGACGTCCGCCCAGAGTCAGGGTGATTCCGGAAGCCGACAGCATCGTCACCATGCCTCCCGCCGGGCGCGCAGGATGAGAATGAGGAAGAATGGCGCGCCGACCAGCGAGGTGAGGACGCCCAGCATCACCTCCTGCTCGGTGGGGATCAGGCGGGACACCAGATCGGCCAGCGTCACCAGCACCGCTCCGCCGAGCGCACTCGGCAGCAGCAGGCGGCTTGGTTCATGCCCGACCAGCGGGCGCAGCAGATGCGGCACCACCAGCCCGACGAAGCCGATCGAGCCGGACGCCGCCACCGACGCCCCGACCGTCGCGGCGCTGCCGCCGACGACGGCCAACCGCAGCCGGGCCAGATCGACCCCCAGGCTGCGGGCCGCATCCTCGCCCAGGGCCAGGGCATCCAGCCCGCGGCCGGTGGCGAGCAGCAGGCCGAAGCCGGCCAGGATGAAGGGAAGTGCGGTCAGCGCATCGGCCGGCGTCCGGTCCTTCAGCGACCCCATCAGCCACATCAGCATCTCGGTGACGGCATAGGGGTTGGGCGCGAGGTTCATCGCCAGGGAGGTGAGGGCGACGGCGAGGCTGGACAGCGCGACCCCCGCCAGAATCAGGGTCAGGCTGCCGCCGTCGCGGGCGGCGACCGCCAGCACGAGGCAGGTCGCGACGAGAGCGCCGGCCATCGCCATGGCGGGAAGCGCATAGGGCGACAGCGCCGCGAAGCCGAAATAGAAGGCGATGACCGCGCCCAGCCCTGCGCTCGCCGAGACACCGATCAGCCCCGGTTCGGCCAGCGGGTTGCGCAGCAATCCCTGGAGCGCCGCGCCGGCGATGCCGAGCGCCGCTCCGACCTCGATCCCGAGCAGCAGCCGGGGCAGGCGGATTTCCCGGATGACGGCGACCGTCAGGGGATCGCCGGCACCGAAGACACCGGCGATCACGCCGGCCAGCGGAAGCGGAGCGTAGCCGATGGCGAGGCCGGCGGCGGATGCGGCCAGCAGGGCGACGGCGAGGCCGGCCAGCAGAGGAAGAGTGCGCATGGATCAGGGCATTCCATTTGATGGGGGCGGCGGCGGAAGCTGCCGCAACCCGCGGGTCAGGGCTTCGGCCGCCTCGACCAGGAACCAGCCACTGCATACCCAATTGTTGCCGGGCACCGCCACCGTCGGCGTGGCCGAAGCCCGGCGGGCGAAGGCGGGATGCTCCCCGAAGGCGCGCCGCAACGACCGGTCGGGACTCTCGAAGAAACTTGTCACCAGAAGACCGGGCGGGTTGAGGACGAAGCTCTCCAGATCGTAGCCGGTCCAGCCCGACCGCCCTTCGACGGTCGCCTGGTTGGTCAGGCCGGCCACCGTCATCACCTCGTCGACGAAGGTTCCGGCCGCGGCGCTGCCGCCGCCCGGACGCAGGTAGAGCGCCGTCCGGCCGGCACCGGCGTTCTCCGTCCGCACCGCGGCCAGCCGCCGGCGGACCTCGTCGTTGAGGCGTGCGCCTCGGTCGGGATGACCCAGAGCCTCGGCAACCGTCGCCGTCACCGTCTCGATGTCCTCGAAACGCTCGGCCAGCGGGATGCGCACCACCCGCACGCCGAAACGTTCCAGCAATTCCAGGGTCTTGTGGTCGCTCCAGGCGTTGGCGAGAACCACCTCGACGCCGAGCGACAGGTAGGTCTCGGCACTCGGCCGGAACTGCGGGTAGGAGGCCGCCTCCCCGGCCTTGAACGACAGCCAGGGGTCGGCGGCTTCCGGCGACAGAGCGGCGATCTGGTCGGGATCGGCCAACGCCAGAAGATACTGGTCGCCGCACACGGTGGCCGATGCCGCCCGCGGACCGGCGGCATCGGCCATCCCCATCGGGATGGCCGCGGTCAGAAGGCCGGCCGCCGCCAGGCGGAGGATCAGCCGCCGCACCGGAACCCCTTCCCGCTACGGTCGATAGGATCGCTCTCCAGCCCGAGATAGCGCTGGCGGAACCCGTCCCACATCGACAGTCGGCTCCAATCCGGCTCCTTCAGGATGCGGTCGTTCTCGCCGAGGAAGGGGTTGGGGAAGAACAGTGTCATCTGCTGTTCGCCCTTGCCGTTGAACAGCCGCAGCCCCCAGCTCCGCGGAGCGCCGTCGTCCCCCAGGACGCGGTACATCTCGGCCCGCGCGGTCCGGCGGATGCGGGCAAGCTCAGGATCGGCCGGGTTGCGCGGCGTGCCCCGGTGGGGGCCGATGCAGACGTGGAAATGCCACGTCCCGAAATCGACGGTCAGGTAGCCGTCGAACAGCGACACCTTGCGCGGGGCGTTCGGCGCGCGGATCTCGAAGACGGCCCCCTGGACCAGCGTGCCGAACACGATGTCGCGCCACCATACCTCGAAGGCATCCTTCAGCATGGCCAACAGCAGATCCTGATCGGTGGGCAGCGGGAAAATCTCGACCCGGCCCATGCCGGGCTCCTCGACGACGTGCGCGGCCACGGAAGACGCGGTGCTCATGGAAAGGAATCTCCTGGGAATGGCGGGTCAGAAGCGCGCGGACAGGCCGGCATAGGCCGAGCGGCCCGGTGCGGCATGGCCGTAGACTTCCTCGTAGCGGCGGTTGAACAGGTTTTCGACGCGGCCGTGCAGCGTCACCGCCTCGGTCAGGTCGTAGGACAGCCGGAGATCGGCGGTGAGGAAGGCGCTGCCGGTGCCGTAATTCTCGATCATGTCGCGATAGCGCAGGCCGAGATTGGCGTAGGCCTCGGGCAGGAAGCGCCAGCCGACCGACGCGCTGCCCTGGTGAAGCGGCAGGTTGCGCAGCCGCTGCCCGGTGTTGGCGTTGAGCACGCTCTGCCAGGAATAGGCGACACGAAAATCGGTCGTCGCGGTCGGGCGGGCGGCCAGCTCAAGCTCCAGCCCCTGCGCCTTCGTGCGATCCACGTTGACATAGCCGCCGCCCGAACAGGCCGGGCTGGTTGCCGGGCCGTACAGCCAGTTGATCTGGTCGAGGGTGCTGGCCTGGAAATAGGTCGCCCCCGCGGTCAGTTGGCCGCCCAGCAGCGACTGCTCGATGCCGGCATCCCAGCCGCGGCTGCGTTCGGGCCGCAGGCCGGCCCGCCCATAGCAGGGATCAAAGCGTTCGTAGAGCGACGGCGGCTGCCATGCCGTGCCGTAGCTGGAGCGCAGGGTGGTTCCGGTTTGCACGATCCGGTAGGCGGCGCCGAGCCTCCAGGTTCCCTTCCCGCCATATTCGCTGTGGCGGTCGCCGCGGATCGTCGCCGACAGGTCGAGCGGCGCCACCGGCGTCACGCCGATGGTGGCGAAGCCGCCGCTGCGCCAGGTGTGCGACCGCATATCCGGCGCGAGCGGCGCGAAGCCCGGCGTGTGCTGTTCCATGCTTTCGCGGGTGGCGTCGGCCCCGTAGCCCAGCGTTACCCGGTCGGACAGCTTGGCGATCGCCGCGTAGTCGAGGCGGGTCTTGTGGCCGTCATAGGTGTCGCCCCTGGTTCCCTCGCCCCAATACTGCCGGGTGATGGCGGTGTTGGCGACGCCGAAGCTGTGAACCAGCCTGCCGCCCAGGCTGTCGAGCGATCCGCCCAGGCGCAGGAACCGTTCGGTCTCGTCGCGCGACCAGTCGTTGTCGCCGTCGGCGGGATCGTAGGTCAGGGTCTTGCGCTGGTATCGCGCCGTCGCATCCAGGCGCAGTTCGTCGGTCGCCTGGACACCGATCCGGCCGGCCGCCGCCCATTGCCGGAACGGGTCGTTCTCCTGTCCGCCGCGCCACCGGCTGAAATCCGAATAGCCGTCGGACCAGGTTCCGGAAAGCGAGGCGCGGAAATCCACCCTCTCCCGTGCCCCGGACAGCGACGCGTTCGCCCGCTTGGTGTCGAAGCTGCCGTATTCGGCGCCGACCTGTCCGCCGAGCGGGCCGGCCGGCCGGCGGGTGACGATGTTGACCACGCCGCCGCCGGCATCCGGCCCGAAGCGGCCCGGCTGCGGGCCGCGCAGAACCTCGATGCGCTCGATGTCGGCCATGTCCATTTCGCCGGCCGCATAATGCGACTGCGACTGGCTGGTGTCGCTCATCTCGACGCCGTCGATGAAGATGCGGGTGTGGCGCGGCCCAAGCCCGCGCAGCCGCAAGGTCTGGGCACCGCCCGGCGCCTGCCGGCCCGACAGGGTGACGCCGGGAACCAGCCCCAGCGCGTCGTCGAGACGGCGGATCTGCTGGCGCGCGATCTCTTCGGCGCCGATCACGCTCGAGGCGGTGGTCGCCTGCTCCTGCGGTACCGACACCTCCTTCGGCGCGGTCACCTGCAGGGGAGCGAGTTTGAGTTCCTCCGCCGACGCGACGGTCGGTGCGGCGGTCGACACGACGGCGGCTCCGGCCGCAACCCCGAGACCGGCCAAAACGAACCGATAGCAAGAATGCCTGGTGGAACGGCTTGTCTGCATGCTCTGCCACGTCCTGATACAGGCATGGAGGCGCGTTCGCACAAGCGGTGCGGCCGCAAAGCCGCCCGTCCGGGGACGCACATCCATGCCGGCCCCGGAGACCGGAGCCGTTGAACGGGCGTTGCCGAATGGACGCCGCGACGCGGGGGCCCGCGCCTGGAGAACCATTCACCTGCGGCGAATTTCACGGAGGATGAATCATCCCGGAATCCGGCCGCGGCAACGCCAATGGACGCGTCACCACGACGGGTTTCCGCACCTCCGACACACCCCGATCGAAGGCAGAGTGACGCTGTCGGAGGCAGGTCTCCTGGCTTGCGGGTCGTCATCCGGCACCGCCTTCCCGATCGGGGTCCATGGACCTCCGGTCAGTGGCTCGTTGGCGCCGACTCGCCGCTCACAGTTGCGGGGACAGCCACGGCTTGCATCAGGCGTGGGCGCCTGTCGCTTCCGTCGTTCCCTTTTAATCTCCCGGCTTGCGCCTGGAAGAACCGCCGACAATGCTTGTGGTAATAAAGGCGGGCGGCGGGCCTGTCAACCACCGGAACCGTTCGAGGTATGCGGACCGGTGGGTTTGACCAATGGCGGAGCGGCACCGTCCTGCCCAGCCGGCCGTTCGACCGGTTCCGCAGCCGTGGAACCGTCAGACGGCGATCTGAGCCGCTCCCCGCCTTCGGGACAGGTTCACATCGACTGATGAACGGTGGTGGATGACGGCTGACGCCGCGCGGCGCGGAGCACGCCGGTGAGCGCGAGACTCACCACGGCCAATGCGACGAAGACGGCGTAACCGCGGGCATAGCCGATGCTCCCCAGCCATTCGACCATACCGCCGAGCAGCGGCGGAACCACGAAGCCGCCCAGCGCCCCCAGGCCGCCCACCCAGCCCGACGCGCCGCCGACGGCGTCGGGCACATAGAGCGGCACCATGCGGAACACGGCCGCATTGGTGACCCCCATGCCGGCCGCGATCAGGAACTCGCCGATGACGGCGGCGGTAAAGCCGGTGGAGAGCGTCATGATCGCCGCCCCGATGAGAAGCACGGCCAGGGCCATGATCGCGACGGCTTCGCCGCCGAACCTGTCGGACCAGCTTCCCCCCGGCACCCGGATCAATGAGGAGAACAGGGAGAAACCGGCGGTCAGGCCGATGGCGGTCCAGTAGGAGGCCGCATGGAAGCTCTGCCAATAGGTCGGCAGCCAGGCGGTCAGCGCCAGGAATCCTCCGAAGCTGGTGAAATAGAGCATGACGAGCGCCCAGGTCCGCCATTGCCGGGCCGCGCCCATCAGCGTCGCCACGGCGCTCGTCTGCGGAAAGAACTCCTGGCCCAGCCTGGCCGCCTCGCGGTTCGCCTCCGCCCGTGGAAGGCCCTGGCTCTGCAGCTGGAACGACCAGGCGTTCTGCCCGAGAATGTAGTAGAGGACGATGCCGCAGATGACGATCGTCAGCGAGATCAGGTAGGCGGCCCACAGCCCCCACAAGCCGATGATCAGCGGCAGGACGATGGAAACAAGACCGGGCGACGTGTTGCCGAGCCCGCCATAGACGCCGAGCGCCCATCCCTGGCTGCGCTTGGGGAACCAGTAGGACACCTGGCTGATGCCCACCGAGAAGGTGGCGATGCCGCAGCCGCCGAGCGCGCCGAACAGCAGCAGCAGCGGATAGGCGGACTGGCCCAGCCTGTCGGGATAGAGGGTCAGCAGCATCCAATAGAGACCGCCGATTCCCACCACCGACAACAGAAGCAGCAGCAGGAGCGGCAGCTTGCCGCCGGTGGTGTCGACCCAGGCGCCGAACGGAATGCGCAGCAGCGATCCGGTCAGCATCGGGATCGCGACCAGGAAGCCCACCTGGGTCGGCGAGAGCTGCATGACCTGGACGAAGTTCTGCGCCGTCGGTCCGAACAGGGCAACGGCGCCAAAACCGATGAAAAAGCCGATCGTCGCTCCGGTCAGCGCCATGTTGGGGCTGCCGCGCAGCTTGATCGCCCGGTTGGTTGGGTTCTGATGCGCCACTCTCGTTCCTCCACATCGATGGACAGTCGCCCACACCCGAAACTCCGGACCGGAGCGCGGCCCCGATCCGATGCCGGGCGGCGCGCGGCAGCCTACCCGCCGCAGCCCTTTCCGCCGCAGCCGCCCCCCGCCGCCGGCTTGCGGCCGGGCTGCGGTCCCGAGGACGGAAGGCCGCCGGTGCAGGATGATCCCGCCGGCCAGGCCGAGGGGCGCGGCGGAGCGTTTTCGCCCTCGAACAGATCGAAGCCATCGATGCGGGCGCTCGCGGCGAGCGATGCGATGTATCCCTGCACCCCCTGCCGCCAGCTCGCCTCCTGCAGGAATTCGGCGATGCGCGCCTTCACGGCGTCGAAGGGCGGCACCTCGCCTGTCTTGCCGGCGAGAACCCGCAGGATGTGCATGCCGTAACGGCTCTCGACCACCTCGGGGAAGACCTCGCCCGGCCGCAGTGCCGCAAGGCTGGCTTCGAATTCCGGCACCGTGCTGCCGCGCTTGATCCAGCCGAGATCGCCGCCCTGCGTTTTCGACGGGCAATCGGAAAACCGCTGCGCCAGACCGGTCAGGCTGTCGGGATCGGCCAGCACGTCGCCGAGCAGCGCCTGCGCCCTCCCCCTCGCCTCCTGTCTCTGCCGCTCATCATGCGGATCGGCCGCGAGCAGGAGGTGCTGGACACGCCAGACATCCGGTGCGCGCAGCCGCTCGCCGTTGCGCCCATACCAGCGCCGCAACTCGTCCTCGGTCGGTTCGGGAATGTTCAACGCCTCGTCGAGGAGGCGCCGGATCGCCGCCTCGTCGGCATCCTCCCCCGGTTCCGGGTCGTCGCCGCCGATGCTCCGGGCCTCGGCCTCGGACAGCAGAAGCTGGCGGATGATCAGCGCGCGCACCGCATTCTCCCACGCGGCCGTCGGCGCCGGGGCATCCTGAAGCTGGACCTCCAGGGAGATCAGATCCTCGTGGATCACCACGCCGTTGACCGCGATTGCCGGCCGTCCGCTTTGGGGCTCGCCTCCTTGCACGATCAAACGCCCTCCTTGGCGATGTTCGCGTTGCGGCGCACGATCTGCCAGGCCGGGCGGGCGATGAACCAGATGGGCGCCGACCAGACATGCACCATGCGGGTGAACGGCACGAGCAGGAACAGTGTCATGCCGGCGACGAGGTGCAGCTTGTAGATCCAGGGAACGTCCTGAACCAGCGCCGCCGAGCCCGGCTGGAACGTCATGATGTTCCGGCACCATTCGGACAGCACGAGCATGTAGGTGCCGTCGCTGTTGGCGACCGAGACCGGGATGCCGACGATGCCGAGCCAGAGCTGGAAATAGATGAAGAAGAGAATGAACATGTCGGTCGGCTTGCTGGTGCGCCGGACCCGAAGGTTGAACACCCGCCTGACGATCAGCCCCAGCCCGCCGATGGCGCCGAGCAGGGCGAATATCCCGCCGAAGACGATCGCCATCCATTGGTGCTCCTTGACCGAGAGCCCGAGCGCATGCTGCCAGCTCGGCGGCGTCAGCAGGCCGACGAAATGGCCGACGAAGAGGCCGAGGATGCCGATGTGGAATAGGTTGCTCGCCCACACCAGCTGATGCCGGTTCAGGAACTGGCTCGACTGGCTGCGCCAGCTGAACTGGCTGCGGTCGAACCGCGCCCAGCTTCCCAGGAAGAAGGCGATCATGCAGAGATAGGGAAAAAACCCGAACAGGAACTGGTTCAGCCAATCCACGGCATGTCCTCCTCGATTCGTGTCTGTGACCCCGTCCTTCAGCACTTGTCCGTGGCGCGGGCGGGAGGCAGGTCGCGGTTGAATTCCCGGACGAGGGCGGCGGCCTTGGAACAGGGGCTGTCGGCCGCCGCCGGCTCCATGAAGTTGACGGGCGCCTCTTCGTACTGCGCGTCGAGCGCCTCCGGCGTGTCAGCCGGTTCCGGTTCGGAAAGGCGCGCCTCGATGGTCTCGCGGTCGGCCTGCCGTCCTCCCAGCGTTTCGACCGCACGGAAAACGGCGGCGTAGGGGCTGCCGCGCTTCTCCAGCCGCTCCGCCAGAAGGGCGACGACCTCGGCGATCTCGCCGATCAGAGCCCGGGCTTCCGCCTCCCCGTGAAGCGAGGCGAATTCAAGGAACACCGGGATGTAGTCGGGCAGTTCGTCGCCCGTCAGTTCCAGCCCCATGCGGTTGTAATCCGCGACGAGGTCGGCCATCGCCTGCCCGCGTTCGCGCGAATCGCCGTGGACATGCCCGAAAAGATAGAGGGACAGCGACGGGTTGCGGTCGAACAGGGCGATGTAGGTGCTTTGCGCCTCAAGCAGATCGGTCGAGGCCAGGCCGTCGCAGAAGGCGGCGACGCCGTTGCGGTCGCGGTCCGGCAATCCCGACGCCCGCAGGACGGCGGCGATCTCCGGCAACGCTTCGATCAGGGCCGGGCCCGGATAGAGCAGCAGCCCGGCCAACGCTTTCGCAGCAAGCATGGCTCATTTCCTGTTCAGCGGGAACCGCTCGCCCCGTGTCTTGCGCGTGTCCTGGCCCCACAGCATGAACCGGCTGTTGCCCTCCGATGTCATCTGGCTGAAATGGAAGCCGGCGATGCCGCGCTGGTCGTAGGCGCTCTCGGCGATCTCCTTGTGGGCGGTCGGGATGACGAAGCGGTCTTCGTAGTTGGCGATGGCCATGATGCGATACATGTCCTCCGCCTGCCGCTCGCTGAGGCCGACCTCATCGAGCGGCGCGGTATCCCGGACCTCCTCGACGTTACGCCGGCGCATGTAGGCCCGCAGCGCCAGCAGCTTGCGCAAGGCGGTGCGGACCGGCTCCTCCCGGCCGGCTGTCAGCAGGTTGGCGAGGTAGCGCACGGGGATGCGAAGGCTGGCGACGTCGGGGATGCCCTCCACGGTGGCCAGCGCCCCGGCGTCCGCCGCCTCCTGGATCGGCGACAGCGGCGGGATGTACCAGACCATCGGCACCGTCCGGTATTCCGGGTGAAGGGGGAACGCCACCTTCCAGTCGCAGGCCATCTTGTAGACCGGCGACCGCTGCGCCGCCTCGATCCAGCTGTGCGGCACGCCGTCCGCCTTCGCCTGCTCGATCACGGCGGGGTCATGGGGATCGAGGAAGATGTCGAGTTGGGCCTGATAGCAGTCCTGGACGTCGGGCTGCGAGGCCACTTCGAGAATGCGGTCGGCATCGTAGAGCATGACGCCTAGGTAGCGGATGCGGCCGACGCAGGTTTCCGAGCACACTGTCGGCAACCCGGCCTCGATGCGCGGATAGCAGAAGATGCACTTCTCCGATTTGCCGGTGTGCCAGTTGTAATAGACCTTCTTGTAGGGGCAGCCGGTGACGCACATGCGCCAGCCGCGGCATTTCTCCTGGTCGACCAGGACGATGCCGTCCTCCTCGCGCTTGTAGATCGCGCCGGACGGACAGGCGGCGAGGCAGGTCGGGTTCAGGCAATGCTCGCAAAGGCGCGGCAGGAACATCAGGAAGCTGTTTTCGAACTCCCCATAGATCGCCTTCTCGACGTCCTTGAAATTATAGTCGTGGGAGCGCTTGGCGAATTCGGTGCCGAGGGATTCCTCCCAGTTCGGCCCCCAGGTAACCGTCTCGATGCGCTCGCCGGTGACGATCGAAACCGGCCGGGCGGTCGGCGCCGCCTCGGCTTCGTCCACGCCGTGGATGTAGGAATATTCGAAGTCGAAGGGTTCGTAATAGTCGTCGATCTCCGGAAGCTCGGGATTGGCGAAGATTTTGGAGAGGATGCGCCAGCGTCCGCCGGTCTTCGGCCGAAGCGCGCCGCCGCGCCCCAGCACCCAGCCGCCGCGCCATCGCTCCTGGTTCTCCCAATCCTTGGGGTATCCGATGCCGGGCTTGCTCTCGACATTGTTCCACCATGCGTATTCGATGCCCTGGCGCGTGGTCCAGACCTGCTTGCAGGTCACCGAGCAGGTGTGGCACCCGATACATTTGTCGAGGTTCAGCACCTTGCCGATCTGCGCGCGTATTTTCATTATTGTCCGCTCCCTTTCGCCGCCGTGGCGTCTTCGGTGACCATCACCGGCCGCTTCTCCTCAAGGGGGCGGTCGCGCCAGTCCACCGTCTTCATCTTGCGCAGGATGATGAATTCATCGCGGTTGGAGCCGACCGTGCCGTAATAGTTGAAGCCCCAGGATAGCTGCGCGTAACCGCCGATCATGTGGGTCGGCTTCATCACGATGCGCGTCACCGAATTGTGGATGCCGCCGCGGTTCTGCGTGACTTCGCTGCCGGGTACGTTCGCGGTGCGCTCCGCCGCGTGGTACATGAAGGCGGCGCCGCGCGGGATGCGCTGGGAAACGACCGCGCGGGCGACCAGGGCGCCGTTGCGGTTGAATGCCTCGATCCAGTCGTTGTCCTCGATCCCCGCAGCAGCCGCATCCTTTTCGCTGATCCACACGATCGGGCCGCCGCGCGCCAGCGTCAGCATGATGAGGTTTTCGGTGTAGGTGCTGTGGATGCCCCATTTCTGATGCGGCGTCAGGAAGTTGAGGACAAGCGGCGGGTTGCCGTTGTCATGTGTCCGCGCCAGATCCTGCGAGGCGGACCGGGTGTCGATCGGTGGGCGGTAGGTGGCGAACTGCTCGCCGAAATCGCGCATCCACGGGTGATCCTGATACACCTCCAAGCGGCCGGTCAGGGTGCGCCAGGGGATCAACTCGTTCACGTTGGTCCAGCCGGCGTTGTAGCAAATCTCGTGGCTCTCGATTCCCGACCAGACCGGCGAGGTCAAAATCGGGCGCGGCTGGGCGGCAAGGTCGCGGAACTCGATCTTCTCGTCGGCGCGCCGGGCGATGAGATGGGTGTGGTCGCGGCCGGTCACCTTCGACAGGGCCTGCCAAGCCTTCAGCGCGACATGGCCGTTGGTTTCCGGGGCCAGGGACAGCACGGTTTCGATCGCGTCGAGGTCGCTGACCATGCGCGGCCGTTCGCTGTCCTCGCGCTCCGGCGGGTTGACCCGGCGCAGGCGCTCGACCTCCTCCTTGGTGTCCCAGACCAGCCCCTTGGCGCCGTTGCCGCGCTCCTCCAGAAGCGGGCCGACACTGACGAATCGGTCGTAGATCGCGGTGTAGTCGCGCATCACCCTGGTGATGGCCGGCATGCTGCGGCCCGGTACGCCCTCGGCCTCCCCGCGACGCCAGTCGGTGCCGCCGTAGGGCTGGGCAAGCTCCGTCGGCGTATCCTTCAGGCAGGGAGTCAGCACGACATCCTCCTCGATGCCGAGCTGGCCCGGAGCGAAGCGCTGAACCGTCTTGGCGATGTCGCGGAAGATCGCCCAGTCCGTGCGCGAGCCCCAGACCGGATCCACCGCGGCCTGGAGCGGATGGATGAAGGGGTGCATGTCGGAGGTGTTGAGGTCGGCCTTCTCGTACCAGCTCGCCGTCGGCAGCACGACGTCGCTGAACAGCGTGGTCGTGTTCATGCGGAAGTCGATGGTCACCAGCAGGTCGAGCTTGCCCTCCGGCGCGGTTTCGTGGCGAACGACCTCCACCGGCCGCTGGTCGCTTTCCTCGTTGAGGACGTTGTTGCGCGCACCCAGCAGGTGCTTCAGGAAATATTCGTGCCCCTTGCCGCTCGCGCCGAGCAGGTTGGAGCGCCACACGAACAGGTTGCGTGGCCAGTTCTCCGGCGCGTCCGGGTCCTCGCAGGCCATGCGCAGCCCCCCGCTGTTGAGCGCGCGTGCGACATAGGCCGCCGTGTCCTCGCCCTTGTTGCGGGCCTCCCGCGCGACGGCCAGGGGATTCGCCATCAGCTGCGGCGCGCTCGGCAGCCAGCCCATGCGCTCCGCCCGCACGTTGCAGTCGATGATGGTGCCGGGCCAGCGCGCCGGATCGGCCAGCGGCGAGATCTGCTCGGACAGCTCCATCCGCTCGTAGCGCCACTGGTCGGTGTGGGCGTAGAAGAAGCTGGTCGAGTTCATCTGCCGCGGCGGCCGCCCCCAGTCCAAGGCGAAGGCGACCGGGAGCCAGCCGGCCTGCGGGCGCAGCTTCTCCTGCCCGACGTAATGTGCCCAGCCGCCCCCGGAGCGGCCGATGCACCCGCACAGGATCAGCATCGTCATCACCGCCCGGTACGACATGTCCATATTGTACCAGTGGTTGAGACCCGCCCCGATGATCACCATCGAGCGTCCGTTCGTCGCCTCGGCGTTGGCGGCGAAGCCGCGGGCGACGGCGATGCAGCGGTCGCGCGGCACCCCGGTGATCGCCTCCTGCCAGGCGGGCGTGAAGGGCGCATCGTCGTCGTAGCTTCCGATCCCCTTGCCATCCGCTCCGCGCGCGACGCCGTAGTTGCCGAGCATCAGGTCGAAGACGGTCGCGACCTTCACGGCGCGCCCGTCCTTCAGGGTCACCGAGCGCGCCGGAACGTCGCGGTTCTGCACCGGCGCGTGCCGGCTCAGGCCGAACTGCCCGGTGGTGCCGAAATAGGGAAAGGCGACGGAGACGGTCCCTTCGCCGAGCAAGCTCAGCCGTGGCGCGATCCCGCGTCCGTTGCCGTCCTTCGGGTCGAGATTCCACTTGCCCTGTTCGTTCCAGCGGAATCCCGCAGTTCCCTGCGGCGCGGCGATCTCGCCCGTCGCCTCGTCGATCACCACCGGTTTCCAGTCCGGGTTGTTCGACTGGCCGAGCCCGTCCGGGAAATCGGCGGCCCGGAGCATCCGGCCCGGCGTCAGCCCTTTCGGACCCTCCTCCAGAATCACCAGGAACGGCAGGTCCGAATAGCGGCGGACATAGTCCTGGAAATACGGGACCTGCCGCTCGACGAAGAATTCCCGCAGGATCACGTGGCCCATCGCCAGGGCCAAGGCGGCGTCGGTTCCCTGTATGGGATGGAGCCAGAGATCGGCGAAGCGGGCGACCTCCATGAAGTCCGGGGCGATGACCACGCTTTTCGCGCCGCGGTACCGCGCCTCGGTATAGAAATGGGCATCCGGCGTGCGCGTCAACGAGACGTTCGAGCCCCAGAGCAGCAGATATCCGGCGTTGTACCAGTCGGCCGATTCCGGCACGTCGGTCTGTTCGCCGAAGGTCTGCGGCGAGGACGGCGGCAGATCGCAGTACCAGTCGTAGAAGGACATGCACACGCCGCCGAGCAGGCTGAGATAGCGCGTCCCCGCGGCGTAGCTGATCATCGACATCGCCGGAATGGGGGAGAAGCCGACGACGCGGTCGGGCCCCCACCGCTTGACGGTGTGGATGTTGGCCGCGGCGATCAGTTCGTTGATCTCGTCCCATTCGACGCGCACGAAACCGCCGAGCCCGCGCACCCGCTGATAATGTTGCCGTTTGGCCGGGTCGTCCTGGATCGAGGCCCATGCTTCGACCGGATCCATCGTCTTGCGCGCATCGCGCCACAGGGCGATGAGACGGCTGCGCACCAGCGGGTATTTGATGCGGTTGCTGCTGTAGAGATACCACGAGTAACTCGCCCCGCGTGGACAGCCGCGCGGTTCGTGGTTCGGCAGATCGGGGCGGGTGCGGGGATAATCCGTCTGCTGAATTTCCCAGGTGACCAGCCCGCTCTTGACGTAGATCTTCCAGGAGCAGCTCCCGGTGCAATTCACGCCATGGGTCGACCGGACGATCTTGTCGCTCTGCCACCGCGAACGGTAATTGTCCTCCCAAGCTCTGTTCTCGTCAGTGACGACGCCAAGGCCGTCCGAGAATTTTTCTTTGTATTTGCGAAAAAACAGCAGTCGGTCGATGAACTGACTCATGGTTCCCCCAGTCGGATCATACAGACGAGCAGTTTAGGCGAGCGCAAGAGGCTCCATGGTCGGCGGAAAGCGGCGGTAGATCATTTTTTGATGATCAGCAATCCACTATAGACTTGAGGCATTCCCATTCAAGTTCATTCGTGTGAATGAAACACGAGATTCGCGGAGATTTTGGTGTAACATACCCAATATTTTCCTGCGACCATTGCTAAATAGACTATCATAAATCCGCATAAACCTTTTCGCTTCTCTGAATTTTGTTCAGCGTGCATAAGGATAAAATTTACCGTTGTCGCGGGGATGCTTGGTAACCGGTGTGAGGCGGTCTCCGCTTCCCGGACAGTCGGCCAAGCTTGGTTCGATCTTGCCTCCTTCGGGCTTACGTTCCCGTTCCTTGGCCATCTCGAAGACCTCCAGCTGCAGTTTAATCAGGTGAAGTTCAATTTTTCTCAGTTTAGTGTCTAATCGAACGGGGCCGCGCTCCAATTTCCACAACAGAGAAATGAGGTGTTCATTTCTGATTCGCAGATTTCGTTTCGTAAAGTCCTCACCTTTGCCATAGGTAACCCGCAGGATTTTTGACCATCTACTGCCATGCTGGCGCAACACAATGCGACTTGCGATGTTTGGCGTTGGGGAGCACCGCGCTGCCACGCGGCAATAGCCGGGCATTGTCCGATCGCCCGGCACTTCGGTCAGGAGCGATACAGCATGCCCGACGACCAGAATCGCAAGGGTGCCGTCAAAAATCCGGCACAGGATTCCGACAGCGCCGCCGGGTACCGTGAGCAAGGACCGTCGGACGCCCGGTCGGGGGCCGCCGAAAAGCCCGGCTTCATCCGACGTCATGCGCGAGCGATCGGTATCGGGCTGGTGGCCGCGGTCCTGTTGACGGTAGGCGGCTATTTCTACTGGCAAACCAACATCTACCCCTTCGAATCCACGAACGACGCTTTCGTCGCTTCGCGCCCGTTCCCCGTGGCGGCAAGGGTGACCGGCTATGTGGTGGAGGTGGCGGTCGACGGCAACCAGCGTGTGAACACGGGCGACCTGCTGTTTCGCATCGATGCGCGCGACTATCAGGCGGCGGTGGAACAGACGCAGGCGGAGATCGACTCCGCCACTTCGGCCATCGGCAGCTATGATGCGCAGATTGCCGCCCAGCGCGCCCAGACCGAACAGGCCAAGGCGGAAGTGGCGCAGGCCGAGGCCGCGGTCGGTTTCGCGAAGGAGAATGCGGAACGCTACGGCGATCTGGAGGCCCGTGGCGTCGGAACGGTTCAGCAGGCGCAGCAATCGGCCGCCACCCTTCGTGAGGAGCAGGCAAGGCTGAACAGCGCCAACGCCGCGGTGATCGCCGCCGAACGGCAGGTTGCGGCGCTGCAGGCCCAGCGGACCAGTGCGGTCGCCGATCTGGCGCGGGCGAAGGCGCAGATGATCCAGGCCCAGTTGAACCTGAGCTATACCAATGTCACGGCGGCGCAGCCGGGCTGGGTGGTGCAGATCAGCGGTGCCGTCGGCGAATTCGCGCAGGCCGGCCAGAGCTTGGCGATGTTCGTGCCCGACGACATCTGGGTAACCGCGAATTTCAAGGAAACGGCGATCAACGACCTGCGGCCGGGCCAGCCTGTGGACATCCTCGTCGACGCCTACCCCAACCATAAGATCACAGGTCATGTGAACAGCGTGCAGCCCGGTTCCGGCACAGCGTTCTCCCTGCTGCCGCCGCAGAACGCCACCGGCAATTACGTCAAGGTGGTCCAGCGGGTGCCGGTGAAGATCGTCGTCGACAAATGGCCGGAAGACATCATCATCGGCCCCGGCCTGTCGGTGGTCCCGACGGTGAGGGTGCGATGAGCGCGGCAACCGCCGACGCCGTTCCGGTGGGAGATGAGGGATTCGATCCGGCACGGAGTGCTGCGGGCGGGCGGAACCCATGGCTGATCGCCGTTGTGGTGTCCATCGCCACCTTCATGGAGGTGCTGGACAGCACCATCGCCAATGTGGCGTTGCGCTATATCGCCGGCTCGATGGGGACCAGCTACGACGATGCGTCCTGGGTGGTCACCTCCTATCTAGTGGCCAACGCCATCGTGCTGACGGTCAGCAGCTTCATCTCCAAACGCTATGGCCGCAAACCCTTCTATCTGGTTTGCCTGGGAGTGTTCACCCTCAGCTCGATTGCCTGCGGCTTCGCGTGGGACATGGATTCGCTGCTGTTCTTCCGGGTGCTGCAGGGCTTCGCCGGCGGCGGCATGGTGCCGATCTCCCAATCGATCCTCGCCGACAGCTTTCCACCATCCAAGCGCGGTCAAGCTTTTGCCATCTTCGGCATCGCGGTGGTCGTGGCACCGGTGGTGGGGCCGGTGGTGGGCGGCTGGCTGTCGGACAATCTGTCCTGGCACTGGTGTTTCCTGATCAACGGACCGGTCGGTGTCGTGGCCTTCATCCTGGTCGGCCTGCTGGTGCAGGAACCGCAGGCGGCCGTCGAGGAGCACGAAAGGCTGAAACGGCAGGGTGTGCGGATGGACGTCGTGGGCTTCCTTCTGGTGGCGACCTTTCTCGGTTCGCTGCAGGTGGTGCTGGCCCGTGGGCAAACCCTCAACTGGTTCGCCTCCGAGTTCATCGTGATCTTTACCGTGATCTGCGTCGTCTCCTTCTTCCTGATGATCCCGTGGGAGATGACGCGCGAAAACCCGATTCTCGACTTGCGGATGGTCGTGACGCGGCAGTTCGGATCCTGTTTCGTGGTGATGCTGGCGATCGGCGCCATCCTGATCGCGACGACCCAGTTCCTGCCTGAACTGGTTCAGCAATTCTACGGCTACACCGCCTTGTTGGCCGGTCTGACCATGTCGCCGGGCGGTGTGGTGACCTTTGTGTCGATGCTGGTCGTCGGACGGCTGACCAACAGCGTCCAGCCGAAGTACCTGATCGCCGCCGGAGCCGCAATCGTGGCGTTCTCGATGTGGGATCTGACGCGGCTGAATCCGGATTCCACCTTCTGGTACTTCGCCTGGTCGCGCATCTATATCGGCATCGGCCTGCCGCTGATCTTCCTCCCGATTACCGCGGCGTCCTATTACGGCATCCCGCCGGACAAGACCGACCAGGCGTCCGCCCTGATCAACGTGGCGCGGAACATTGGCGGCTCGATCGGGGTGTCGATCTCGCAGAATGTTCTGGCTGTCCGCGAGCAGTTCCACCACAGCCGGCTGGTCGAAAACATCATCCCGTCCAATCCGGCCTATCAGGAGACGCTGGACATGATGAGCCGTTATTTTTCCGATGCCGGCGGCGGGGCGGTGGCCGCAAAGGAGCGGGCCATCGCCTTCATCGGAGAGCAGTTGCAGGCACAGGCGGGATACATGGCCTACATCGACGTGTTCTACGTGCTGATGCTGCTCTCCCTCGCGGCGATTCCACTGGCGCTGATTCTCCGGCGGGTGAACTGATACCGCCGCGCCCCACCCTCATCGGCTATCCGTGGCTCCCTTGTGTCAATGCTTAGGCGCGGCGCTATTTAGGGCCCGTTGATCGCCCGGCGGATCATCTCCTGCGGCGCGTCGGCCTGCTCGGCCAGTTGCCGCGCCAGGATGACCGCCTGGGTCCGGCTGATGACGCCGAGCTTCTGCAGGATCGCCGAGACGTGGGCCTTCACCGTCCCCTCGGAAACGCCCAGCTCATAAGCGATCTGTTTGTTGATCATCCCGTCGCTCAGCATCATCAGAACGCGCGTCTGCTGCGGCGTGAGCCTGGCGATGCGCGCCGTCGCGTCCTCGTCGTCGGGGGCGGCGTGGGCGCCCGTGTTCACCCCGGCCGGCACCCAGACCTTCCCATCCAGCAAGGTGTGAAGAGCGGCGCACATAACCTCCAACGGCACCGACTTAGGGATGTAACCCGAGGCTCCGGCGCGGATGGCGCAGCGGATCACCGGCGGCTCCTCGTTTGCGGAGATGATCGCGATCGGCACGCCGGGAAACTGCGCGCACAAATAGATCAGCCCGGCGAAGCCCTGCATGCCGGGCATGTTGAGGTCGAGCAGCACGAGATCCGTCCGCGCCTCCCTCTCCAGCTCCGCGGTCGCCGCGGCGAGCGTTCCAGCCTCGACGATGTTCGCCTCGGGGAAGATCCTGACAATGACCAAGCATATGGCGTCCCGGAACATCGGATGGTCATCGGCGACGAGGATGCGTCTGGTCATGCGGTTGCACCGATAAACCAAAGTCAAATGGACGGTCCCGGTGGCCGGGCCTAGCTTGATCAACGACTAGGAAACACCCAGCGCCGGACAAACCGTAGGTCGCCCGACGGGATACCACGAACGGGGCCGCCTTGCCCCGCGGCGTGCCGAAGAATGGAACCACTTCGATGAAACGGCGCAACTTCCTGAGGCCCCTCGGCCTCGGGCTGGGCGGAGCCGCGCTCGCAATCCCAGCGATCGCGCAGGGAAGGCTCCGGCGTCGTGCCAAGCGCGCTGGCCGCCAGCGCGTCCGCCATCGGCAAGGAGGCGGCGCTGCCCTTCGACATGTCCCTGCATTCCGGCCGCCATCCCCACATTCCGGGGCGCAAATCGCCGTTGCGCTGCTGCGTCAACCGGCAGGTATGGGAATGCCCGGCCCCGGATTGCCGGGAGGCGATCGAACTGTCCTGCGCCGATGCGGTACCGCAGGCCACCAGCCGGTACGAAGCGCTCGCAAGGGATTGGATGATGCCGACAGTTCGATTGGCGGCACTCTACCGGTTCCCCGCCGATTCATCGAAGGCTTCGCAGCGAAGAGCTCCGCCGCCCTGGATTGCGGCCCAGAACCTGTTCCAAGGCGCATTCCACACGTTGCCCGTCTTGCGGATCCGGTTTCCACCGGGGGCGGCGAATGGGATGACGGCGCTGCTTGCCGTACAGGCACCCACGGGAATTTACGCGCATCGAATGAAGTCTCCCCGAACACGTCGCTGAAAGCGCGGCCCACGATCAAGCGGCCTAACTTTCAGCGCGGGATCGGCCATCGTCATTCCCGACGATGAATCCACCGGCAAGCAACTCGTTGGCTGGAAACCGCCGACCGAATTTCATGAATAAGGAGGAAAACGCATGCGAAGCCTCTTTACGTCCATACTGCTGGCCACCGCACTCGTGACTCCCGTCGCCCTTGCCCAGCAGTCGCCGTCCGCAAAGCCCAGCCAATCGTCCAGTGGCCAAACTTCCGGGAGCCAATCCTCCGGGAGCCAATCCTCCGGTCAGGCCGCCGCGAAAGCCCCCACCCGGGTGGAGGTGACGCCGGCGAATGAAATCACCGGTCAGACGGTATACAACCGCCAGGGCGATGAGGTCGGCGAAGTTGAATACCTGCTGATCGACCCGCGAACCGGAAAGGTCCAGTACGCACTGATCGGATCGGGCGGGCTGTTCGACATCGGCGAAAAAATGACCCCGGTGCCCTGGACGAGCCTCACCGTCACGCCGGGCGATGAAGATAGCACCGTGACGTTGAACGCCGATCTTGCAACGCTGCGCCAGGGACAGAGCTTTTCTCGCGAGGATCTCCAGAACCTGACCGAGCCGGTGCTCGTCACTCAGGTCAATGAACTCTACGCGTCGCAGCCCCAGTCCGCTGGCAGTACGAACGCACAGCAGGCTCAGAAGGGGGCGGGCAGCAGCGGCGCGACGAACCAGAACAGCACTGCCGGTCAGAGCAGTGCCGGCCAAAGCAATACCAGCCAGGGCCAGCAGACGCAGAACCAGCCGCAGGGGCAAAACCGAACCTCCAACCAGGCTTCGGGATCGGCCTCGAACCCACCCATGGTTCTGGTGGGAGAGGAGTTCGTCACGATTCTCGCTCCGCCGCTCCTGATTTCGCCGTCCGAGATCCGCGGCTCCACGGTCCAGACCACCACCGGTCAGGACGTTGGGGACCTCGACCGCATCATGATCGATGTCCGGCGCGGCCAGGTGGCCTACGTGCTGATCGAACACGGCGGTTTCCTCGGATTCGGGGAGAAGTGGCTGCCGGTGCCGCTCCAGGCTCTGTCCTGGTCGCCGGCTGACGAGGGGTTTGTCCTGAACGCCAACGAGCAGCAACTCAAGCAGATGCCGGGGCTTCCGAAACAGGATCTTCCGGCCCAACTCCGCATCGGCGACCTGAAGAAACTCTACGACCAGTTCGGTGTCCGGCCTTACTGGACGTAGAAGCCGGGTTGACCCGCCCAAAAGGCCGCTTTGGCGCCCGAAGCGGCCTTTTGCCTTTCCGCACAGCGCCCCACGGTGCTCGTGCACGGATGCTTGTGCATGTTCACGCCGGTACGATCGACCAGCATACGAACCGGCTCCATGGATTTTGCCGACGGAGCAAGGCCGGGACGGTAGCGGTCTTGGCCCGGCGGCTAAGCGTCGAATGACCCGGCTCCGCCAGATCGAGCCAGCGCAACCCGATGATCGAAGCCAATAGACCCTGGCAAAATGTCTGGAGCAAAAGGCCTGGGGAGCAGCAGCGGTGATGGATAGTAAATTTGATCATTTAAAGGAAATCCAGCTGCGCAATATCAACCGGCGCTGATGATCCTGGAAATATGCTGGTAATTACTCCCAATGGCGGAGGGGCCATTCATGAACTATTGGATCAGCATACTCTTTCGCGTCATTCCCCTCGCAATGGGCGCCATATGCCTTTCCTTGGGACTTTATGTTCGATCAGGCGGGGCCGATGCCGACCATTTCGTGGCGGGACATGTGCTCATGTCGCTGACGTCGATCTGCATCGCGCTTTTCACGACTGCCGCCATGATCATCCGGCAGATCACGCATACGTTCAGCCGAAGCTGGATGATCGCCCTGCCGATCCTTGGCTACACGGCTGCGCTTGTGACCGTGATCTGGGGCTTGCTGGTTCTTCGTCAGGATGGTGCGCCAAGCTTCGTGGCGGGCCACGTCGTGTTCGGGGTCGGCCTGATCGCCGCCTGTGTCAGCACTGTCGCCACCGCGTCGAGCACCTTCACCCTGATTCCGAAGAACGCACATGGCCGCCGCGAAGACGGCCCTCCGGCCGGCTCCTACAGCGCCGCGTTCGGTCGCGGGCTGATCTGCATTCCCGTTGCGGCCGCGGCTATCAGCGCCGTCTGGGCAATCATCCTGTTGATGGGCGAGGCGGAGACGCCCGACTTCGTTGCCGGCCATGTCCTGATGGGCCTCGCGGCGATCTGCGCGAGCCTGATTGCGCTGGTTTCAACGGTGGTGCGGCAGGTGCGCAACCTGTTCGACGAGGCTGAGCGTTGGGCCTGGACCTTCTGGGTCCTTCTGATGGGAACGGCAGCATTCGTGTGGGGATTGTTCGTGCTGTTCGGCTCCGATCGGCCGGAGCGGATCGCGCCCGGCTGCGTCCTGCTCGGGTTGGGCATGATATGCTACAGCATCATCTCAAAGGTTTGGCTTCTCGCGTTGGTCTGGCGGCGGGAATGCGCCCTGGCCAACCGGATACCGCTCATCCCGGTTATGACCTGCCTCGCCTGCCTGTTCTTCTCCGCTTTTCTTGCGGAAGCGGCGACCGGCGATTCCGCGTTCTTCGTTCCAGCACGAATCCTGGTCGGGTTGGGAGCCGTCTGCTTCACCCTATTTTCAATCGTCTCGATCCTTGAGGCCGGAACTTCCGGCAAGAGCTGACGGGTTCCGGCGACGTCGGTGCAAAAAGGCCGGGCCGGTGGTGTTCGGGAGGGCAAGCGGTTATAGAGGCGGCCCGCTGAAGCTGAGCCTCCGATGCCGTACAAGGCCAATGAGCCCTGCCGCCACACGATTCCGAAGGACGCTATCGTATGGAGAATTGGGCGGCCTACGATGCGGCGCTTTGCCGGCGCGGTGACTTGGCGGTGCAGGGTGACGCCGGAAGCGATCGCTGCCTGGACGCCGCCCGCCACGGGCCGACGCGGCCGACCGGGACCCTACTCCGACGTCGCCATTGAGACCGGGCAGATGCTGCGTCTGGCATTCGGCCGGCCATGGCGGCAGACCGAGGGTTTGCTGGGCTCGCTCATGCGCCTGCTCGGCCTGAACCTGGCGGTTCCGGATCACACGACCTTCTCCCGGCGCAGCGCCGATCGGGAGGTCGCGTCAGCGCTGGCCCGGACGGATGGGCCGGTCACGGTGATCATCGACTCCACCGGACTGAAGGTGTTTGGCACGGGCGAGTGGCACCTGGAAAAGCACGGCGGCCAAGCGCGCCGGGGTTGGCGCAAACTGCACCTCGGGGTCGATCCGGACACGGATGAGATCCTCGCCTCGGCGTTGACGGGCAGCGAGGAGGGGGAAGTCTCGCTGGTCGGTCCGTTGCTCGACCAAATCACGTGCTCGATCGGCGCGGTCCTGGCGGACGGCGCCTACGACGGCGAGCCCGTCTATCGTGCCATTGCCAACCGTGCACCGAACGCTGCCCGACCGCACCGCCCAGACGCTGACGGAGTGGCTCAACGACCGTGACACGGTCACGGTGATCGCCCGCGACCGTTCCACCGAGTATGCCCGCGGCAGTGCCCTAGTTGTCAGGTTGCGACACCTCCTTAGCGCTAAAAACCTTCAGCTGCGCCGCGATTTTGGTTTTGGTCAGAGAGCAGGGATCGGGAGGTCGATAGGTTGGATTGGTCAGCTCCGGCTTTGCTTTCAGGCGCTCGCTCACAACCTCGTCGGGGGATCGGCCATCCAAGACCCATTGGCGGCGAGCGTTGTATGCGAGATTGTAGCCTTTCAGCAGGCACTCCAAGGTCTGATGGGTGCCGATACACATCACCAGCACCTCCCGCCCGATACGGCCGTTGAAGCGCTCGACCATGCCGTTGGTCTTGGGGGTGTAGGGCTTGGTCTTCCGGTGCTCGATGGCAAGTGCACGACAGGCCGCCTCAAACGCGTCGGCGGTGAAGCAGCTGCCGCGATCGGTCAGGACGTGGGTGATCGTGAAGGGAAAGGCGGCGACGGCCTCCTTCAGAAAGGCAGTGGCGCAGGCCTCGGTCTCTTCGTCCTTGACCGCCAGGTGAACCCGCCGTGAGGCGCGGTCGATGGCGACGTAAAGGTAGCGCTTGCGCGGTAAGCCGCCGATAACCTGCAACTTGGGCAAATGCTTGATGTCGATGTGGAGGAAGCCGAGGTCATACTCCTTGAACTCCTTCACCTCTTTCACCGGTTTGGTCGACGGAGGCGGTGGCAGTCGGCCCAGCCCTTCGGCTTTGAGAATGCGGTAAACGGCGTCGCGGTTCAGATGCGGCAGGAAGTGGCGCAGGGTGAAGGTGAGATCGTCCAACGCAAAGCCGGTCATCCGGCGCAACTCGCAGACGATGGCGCGCTCCTCCTCCGAAGCCCGCCACCGCAGATGCTTGGGGGCGGGCGGAATGGTCCTGGCAATCCTCAACGCCCCGCCGCCGCCATTTCCGGATGGTTTCGGTGCTCACGCCATAGCGTTTGGCCAGCACGCCCGAGGGCTCGGCGGACAAGGCGATGGCGGCGCGCACGGCCGGGGTGGTGCGGGCATTGGGATGGATCTGGTACATGACGGCTCTCCATGGCCGGGAAGAAACCCGCCGTCGTTGCCATGGCAGAGGTTACCCGTTGCCGCCCCGCCATCAACCCTGGCCCTGGCGGGCCACCGCCTTACGGCGGCTCATGGGGTTGACGGCGGGACGGACGCCGGGTCGGCGTTGCTCATCATGGCTTCGACGGACAGGTCTGCGCCGAGTTCCGGCGCGCCGTCGCACGACGTCATAAGGCGTCGCTCGAACCAAGCGCCGTATTCCCAGATCGCCCAACAGCTCACGTCCCAACAACGTTCCGCAACCAAACAACTAGGGTCTGGACCCATAAAGAGCCTTTCCGGCAGGGAGCCGTTGTGATTCAACGCCGTGGAAAGGGGCTATGCGATGAGCGACGGTCAGTTCTGGTTGACGGTGGAGCAGTTCGGACGGCTTGAGCCGCACCTTCCGCGCAACACCCGCGGCAAGCCGCGCGTGGATGATCGTCGTGTGATCAGCGGAATCGTCCATGTGCTGAAGTCGGGTGGGCGCTGGACGGATGCTCCACCGGTCTACGGCCCCCGCAAGACGCTCTACAACCGCTTCGTCCGCTGGGCGGCCAAGGGCGTGTGGGAAGACATCTTCCATGCGTTGGCAGCGGCAGGTGGCCCACCGGCCCGGGTGATGATCGACTCCACGGCGGTCCGCGCCCATCGTTCGGCGAGCGGCGGGAAAGGGGGGAGCGCGCCCAGGCCATCGGACGGTCCCGTGGCGGACGAACCACCAAACTCCACGCCCTGAGCGATCCACGCGGTCGGCCGCTCGCCTTCCTGTTGACCGGCGGTCAGGTTGCCGACTGCACCGCCGCCGACCGTCTGCTCGACCGGATGCCTGCTACCGATCTCCTGCACGGCGACAAGGGCTACGACAGTGCCGCTGTTCGCCGGAAGATCGAAGAGGCGGGAGCCGCGCCCAACATCCCGCCACGCGCCAACAAGCGCTGGAAAAACTGCTTCTCTCCCTACCTCTACCGGAACCGCAACGTCATCGAGCGCATGTTCGGACGCCTCAAGGACTTCCGGCGCATCGCCACCCGTTACGACCGCTCCGCAACCAACTTCATGGCCGCCGTCCACATCGTGGCGACCGTCGCATACTGGTTATGAGTCCGGACCCTAAAGGCACAGAAAACCGACAGCAGATCAGCGGGTTTCCCCAGGGGAGATCATCGGATAAGGGTTCTGGAAACCGGCTCTAAGGGGTGGGCGGCGATGGCATGGCAGGGCTCCACCAGCAGCAATCGGGATGCCGGATCAACACCGGCGACCCCACCGCGTTGTTTCCATGGATTTGAGACCAATCCCTTCAAGATTTTTCCGGACATCTTCTCAGACGTAAAGACGACGCAAAAGATCAGCGCCAATGACAATGAGCAGGATCGCGTAGGTGATCTGCAATGTCTTCTCGTTCATCTTGTGACTGACGCTCACGCCGATCGGCGCGGCAATCGAGACTGTCGGCATCATCACAAGGAAGATGATAATATCGACATAACCGAGCGAGTAAGACGGCAGATCCTTGGCGTTCCAGCCGCCGATGATATATCCGATTGCGCCCACCGTGCCGGTGATCAGACCGGTCGCGGCCGAGATCGCTATCGCACGTTCCAGACGCATGTTGAAGGCCGAGAGGATCGGTGTTGTTAGCGTGCCGCCGGCGGTGCCGGTCATCGCAGCGATGAAGCCGACAACCGAGGAGATACCAACCATCTTTGCCCCCTTCGGCGGTTCCTGACCGAAGCAAAAGCGCCCATGACTGAACGCGATGTATAAACCTACCAGAATGATATAGATCGAGAACAGGGCTTGCAGAATTTCGGTTGAACTGAATGGCAGCAGGATCGACCCAATGGCAACGCCGATAAGAAGGCCGATAGCCCACGTTTTGAATAGCTTCATATCGAGATCGCCGAGCTTGTAGTGCTTGCGGGTCGACGTGATTGCGCTCGGTATGATGAGTGCCAGTGAGGTCGCGGCTGCTACATGCATCATCACCGGATGGGCGACGCCGAGCCAGGGGAACAAATAGATGAAGATCGGCATGCGGACGGTGCCTCCGCCGATACCGAACAGGCCCGCGACAAAGCCGGATATCAGACCAACCACTGCGAAAATGATGATGCGTAGCAGGAGGTCATCCATGGCGTGGTGTTCCTCTGCTTTTTCCTAAAGGCAAGCACATGCGTGGTGATGTCTGAGGCCGACTGCCTGAGCGGGCGTTCACGCAGGAAAGGGGAAACCGGCGCGCAACCAGCAGGACCGGTATCAGCATGACAGTGAAACAGGCCGTCAGCGTGGTCAACAGAAACGTGACGTTCGCGGCCATTTCAAGGGTCAGCAGGATCCTGCCGAACAGTGCGGCCATACCGACAACCGCAAAGCTGAATGGATACACGGTGTAGTAGGCCACCCAGTTCTCAACGCGGTTACCGGCGCGCGGGAGCTTGTGACGGCGTGGCTCAAGCCAAATGGCCTCCGGCAAACCCGGCGCGGTTTAGACAGCCAGAAGCCCGGCCTTTTTGCACCAATGTCACTACGTGTCCTGCCCCACTACGAAAGAAATGGGGAGCATACATACCATTCACGCTGATTCTATCGCCCATTGTCTATTGAATGCCATCTCCAGCGGTTTAAGATTGAAGAGACGGATGAATATCGGCGCCTGAAAGAAATATCAGCGCATAAGATACAACGCTCAAGTCAGGTGGTTTAGTCTCGAAACGATCTGTGGAGACTTCCCACTCTCAAGGCGAAGATGAAGGTTGCGGTCGTGTGCGACTTCGGCAGGTCGCTGCTGATCTAGAGCGTGGCGGTTAGAACCTGTTTGAAGACGTCTCTCATGGTCCAACGCCTTCCCACCCTCATACCAGCGTAGGTGGGGATCCAGGCTTATCTTTGAGGAACACCGCGGAAAGGCTGGTTTCCCACGTTCGCGGGAATTCCGGTGGGAAAGCGTTGAGTTTTACTGGGCAGACTTTCCAAACCGGCACCTAAGTGACGGCCAAGGTGCAAGTGAGGTCGCGCCATGCGAGATCAGGCTGACTACGCCACATCTTGCAGCCATTCAAGCCGACTTTTGCGACCTTTGCAGAGCCGCCTGCCTCGACTAGCGAAACACTGGAGAAAGCACGATGCCATCACCGAGCGAAACCCGCAAGATTTATGAAACCGGCTCCCAATTGATGCCGGAGATCCATCAAGCTCAAGATTGGCCTTACGAGGTCCCGCATATCCGATACGAGGCCCTTATATGGCCCCCACACGATGTCGGAGGGCAGCCCTCCGCGCCGCAAATATTTGAAGAAAAAGAGGACGAGGAGTGGGAGAACAACACCTACATCACCTGCGAGGTCCTCGGTTTCAGGGGCATGTGGAACGCCGAAGAAAGGCGGCGGATCTACGCCAACGATATCGGTCTGACGCTCTATTACGGCTTCCCCTACAACGCGCGCTGGATCTGGGGCGCTGCGAAGATGCTTGTCGACAAAAGATACGTCTCGCTGCTTGAGCTTCAGGAGAAAATCGGGGAGATCAGGGAACGATTGGGCGTGAACTCTGAACGCCGAGGACATGCTACGTCAAACATCAGCGCAGGCGCTCAGACCAAGTTCACCACCAACACCGGAAGTGGTAAAACCGGAACCGGGAACCGGCCCGACTATGGTCCCAAGGCTCCATGGGAAGGCACTGGTCAAATCCGGCCTGCCCGCTTCAAGGTCGGCGACCGCGTTCGCGTGAAAGATCTGCCGGCGATCTTCTACACCCGCACCCAGAAGTACGCCCGGAATATGACCGGGACGATCGCTGCCCTGACATACCCGGACCTCCTTCCTGCCGACGAAGCCTGGGAGCGATACGACGCCCCGCAGGACCAGTATTACATCGTCCGGTTTCAACAGAAAGAGCTTTGGGCGGAGTATCCGTTCGAAAACGATACCCTTCAGAGCGAATATCCGGACTTTTGGCTCGAAGCCGCGGACTGAGAGAAGCACGGCCATAGCCATAGGAGCAGAACATGGCAAAGAAACAGAAAAATGACGGGCACGACCATCAACATGGCGGCCACGACCATTCGGCGGCGCCAATGGTCGATGAGATTTCCGACTTCGAAATTCTCGAACTTGCCGTTCGCGAGTTGTCGATCGAAAAAGGCCTCTTCACCGCCGAAGATCACCGCGTGTTTTCCGAATGGAACGACGCGAGATCGCCGGCCGCAGGCTCGCGCATGGTCGCAAAGGCCTGGACTGACCCGGCATACAAGGAGCGGATATTTGCCGATCCCCTTGCTGCCAGCAAGGAGGTCGGCGTCGACTGGAGCGAGCCAAGCGGCTTCGGGACCACAAGCGACTACATGCACCTGACCGTGCTCGAAAGCACGCCGACGCTGCATTATGTGATCGTGTGCACTCTCTGCTCATGTTACCCCAGGCCGTTGCTCGGCCACTCGCCTTATTGGTACCGTGCGCCCAACTACCGACGCAGGATCGTCCGCTGGCCGCGTCAGGTGTTGGCGGAGTTCGGTTTGATTATCCCACCCGAGGTCGAGGTGCGGGTCGAGGACTCCAACGCAAAAAGCCGCTTTATGGTCCTTCCCGTGAGGCCCGCGGGCACCGAGGGCTGGACGGAGGAACAACTCGCAGCAATCGTCACTCGCGACTGCATGATCGGCATTGCCCTGCCGCGGCCCGGCAGGACATCAGACGATCCTCGGCCGGTCCACAAGGCCAGCCGGCCGGTCCAAAGCGGGGGCAGGCCGACGGGGGCCGCGCCATGAGCGGGGAGAGTGGCGGTATTCAGGAGCAGACCGAAGGGCAGTACGTCGACCTTCGTCGCATCGCGTTGCTCGAGTCCATACAAAACGAGGATCAAACCTGGGCCAAGCTTGCGCTGCGTTGGGGCGTTACCAACCCAGAACCGCCATGGAAGGTATGCCTCGAGGCAACCTGCGACTGTCTATCAGCGGGCGGAGCTCTTGATACACTGGAGCGGCGGCACGCCGAGGATGAGCTTAGTGAGACAGTGTACAGCGCAATTCCGAATCCGGAACGCCAGCTTCTGGCACTCGCTCATACCATGCTCAGCCGCGGGCTCGTGACTGAGGAAGAGCTCGCCCGTCGAATACGAACTGTCCGAGCCCGGCTTGAAGCTGTGTAGGAACCTCGAAGCTGTTTAGGAACAGCGCCAACAAAGGTAGACCAGATCATGACGATCCATCGCTCTCACGCTATACGCGTCGCATGCGCAGTGCCTCTCGTTCTGGCTAGCACCTGCCCGGCATTTGCCCATCACGCGATGGGCGGTCAACTTCCGCAGACTTTCGGACAGGGCCTGCTTTCCGGCTTCGGGCATCCTGTAATCGGTATCGACCACTTCGTCTTCGTCATCGCCGTCGGCATTACAGCTGCACTTGCGGGCCGCCTCTCGGCGCTGACCCTCTCGTTCATAGCCGGAACCCTTGCCGGATGTCTCGTCCATCTCGCCGGCGTCACGCTGCCCGTAGCCGAATTGGTCATCGCCGCTACAGTGCTCCTGCTCGGAGCCATCATCGCCACAAATCGCGAGCTTCCCGCGCTCATGCTCGCCGTTCTCTTCGCTGGTGCGGGGCTCTTTCATGGGTGGGCTTACGGCGAGTCGATTTTCGGTGCGGAGCAGACGCCGCTCATCGCCTATCTCGCCGGCTTTACGCTGGTCCAGTTGGCCGTGGCAGTGATCGCCGGTCTCGTCACGCGCTGGGTGATCGCCAGTGATGCTGCCCGTCCAATGAAGGTGCGCCTGGCGGGCGCCGTCGTGTCTGGCATCGGGCTGGCGCTGTTCGTTGGACATGTTGAAAGCGTGCTGTTTCCGGGCATCCAGTGACCACGGTGACGGTGCGGGCGAACTCGAGTTCGATGAGCAGATCCTTCACCGCGTCGGCAAATGAACTCCAGCCCATTGTCGGAACGGATGTGTGTTGGCAGGCCGCGCAGCACAAACAGGTCCGTCAGCGTCTCCATCACGGCATGCGCTCGATCTGGTTGGTCGCGCCCCATTGCGTGGTGCAGGAATTGCGTGGTTTAGGAGTTGTGGGAAACCGGCCTGCCGCAGCACTTGCAAAGCTGGCGTAGGCGGGCCGGTTGTCCACAGCGGAGCGGGCATCGAGGTTCTTAGTCATCAAGGCTCTTCGGTAGAGTCTGGTCATCGCACTTCAACCCATACGAAGTGTGGTCCCGATGACCGATGAGACGATGGCGCTTCGTTCGATATTTCCCTTACTGCAAAACCCGCAGATAACTCAGGAGAAAGCAGCATGGCAAAATTCGAAAACCGGTTGGCGTGTGTGATCAAATCGGATGGCACGATCGCCCGTGGCTATATGATCGACAAATGCGAGATGAAGGGAGAAAATGAATATCTGATCACCTGGAAAATTCCGTTGCAGGGTGAGGCCAAGACAAACTTTGCAGGCACGATCGGCAGCGCTTTGGAAGAGGATGTCCAGCCTGGCTTTATTACAGTCGGCCTCACAAATGATCCAAGTCAGATGCAGGTGCATACCTATGACGTGGCCGGCAAGCCTGCGCGCCGTTCATTTCACATTGCATGCTTCAGAGACGAGTAAGGGGCGGTTTTCAGAATGCAGTGATGCGGTTTGCGATGATGAAGATGGCGGCGGCGGTGAGCAGGGCAAGGATGATCCGTCCGAGCCTATCCTGCCGTCGATCCAGTCGTTTGTTCGCGAGCATCCAAGCGCAGCCGTGCTCGACAACGCATCGGACTTTGCCGAGCCCTGAGCCGTGGGGCTCGCCGAACTTGCGGATGTGCGGTTGAACCCCGTCGCGCAGGCAGAGCCAGCGATTGTCGGCACTGTCGTAGCCTGCGTCGGCGTAGAGCCTGCCGATGGCGGCGCAGACGACCTGGGCCAAGCGCAGCAAGTCCGGGAAGAGCATGGTGTCATGGACATTGGCGGCAGACGGCATGACCGCCAGCGGCAGGCCGTCAGTCGAGACGACCACGTGATACTTGCTGCCGGGTTTGCCGCGGTCGGTCGGGTTCGGCCCGGTTAGATGCCCGCCTCTCTGTGCCAAAGGCACAGGAAACCGACCGCAGATCAGCGGGTTTCCCCAGGGGAGATCATCGGATGAGGATTCTGGAAACCGGCTCTAGTTGTCAGGTTGCGACACCTCCTTAGCGCTAAAAACCTTCAGCTGCGCCGCGATTTTGGTTTTGGTCAGAGAGCAGGGATCGGGAGGTCGATAGGTTGGATTGGTCAGCTCCGGCTTTGCTTTCAGGCGCTCGCTCACAACCTCGTCGGGGGATCGGCCATCCAAGACCCATTGGCGGCGAGCGTTGTATGCGAGATTGTAGCCTTTCAGCAGGCACTCCAAGGTCTGATGGGTGCCGATACACATCACCAGCACCTCCCGCCCGATACGGCCGTTGAAGCGCTCGACCATGCCGTTGGTCTTGGGGGTGTAGGGCTTGGTCTTCCGGTGCTCGATGGCAAGTGCACGACAGGCCGCCTCAAACGCGTCGGCGGTGAAGCAGCTGCCGCGATCGGTCAGGACGTGGGTGATCGTGAAGGGAAAGGCGGCGACGGCCTCCTTCAGAAAGGCAGTGGCGCAGGCCTCGGTCTCTTCGTCCTTGACCGCCAGGTGAACCCGCCGTGAGGCGCGGTCGATGGCGACGTAAAGGTAGCGCTTGCGCGGTAAGCCGCCGATAACCTGCAACTTGGGCAAATGCTTGATGTCGATGTGGAGGAAGCCGAGGTCATACTCCTTGAACTCCTTCACCTCTTTCACCGGTTTGGTCGACGGAGGCGGTGGCAGTCGGCCCAGCCCTTCGGCTTTGAGAATGCGGTAAACGGCGTCGCGGTTCAGATGCGGCAGGAAGTGGCGCAGGGTGAAGGTGAGATCGTCCAACGCAAAGCCGGTCATCCGGCGCAACTCGCAGACGATGGCGCGCTCCTCCTCCGAAGCCCGCCACCGCAGATGCTTGGGGCGGGCGGAATGGTCCTGGCAATCCTCAACGCCCCGCCGCCGCCATTTCCGGATGGTTTCGGTGCTCACGCCATAGCGTTTGGCCAGCACGCCCGAGGGCTCGGCGGACAAGGCGATGGCGGCGCGCACGGCCGGGGTGGTGCGGGCATTGGGATGGATCTGGTACATGACGGCTCTCCATGGCCGGGAAGAAACCCGCCGTCGTTGCCATGGCAGAGGTTACCCGTTGCCGCCCCGCCATCAACCCTGGCCCTGGCGGGCCACCGCCTTACGGCGGCTCATGGGGTTGACGGCGGGACGGACGCCGGGTCGGCGTTGCTCATCATGGCTTCGACGGACAGGTCTGCGCCGAGTTCCGGCGCGCCGTCGCACGACGTCATAAGGCGTCGCTCGAACCAAGCGCCGTATTCCCAGATCGCCCAACAGCTCACGTCCCAACAACGTTCCGCAACCAAACAACTAGTACTACAGCCGGGTTTCAGTGGTTTGGGTTCTGCGCTTCCAGTGGGAGCGGCGGGCGCGCTGCTGATGGCGTCGTCTCCAACGTGACCAGTCGATAACGGCGGCGGGCTCGGGCGGCGGCGGGGCGATGAGCCGGTGGAGGAGGCGGCGGACTTCCGGGACGGTCATGGGCAGAAGGTCGGCGGCCAAGTCGGCCGGGTCCTCTCCCCCCGATGGCCGTCTTGCGCACGACGGTGAGGAAAGCCAGGGCGAGCATCGCCAGGGTGATGTGCCGGTGCCAGCCGGTCCAGGAGCGCACCTCGTACTGGTCGAGCCCGACCTCGCCCTTGGCCAACTCAAAGGCGCTCTCGATGGTCCAGCGGGTGCCGGCCACCCGGACCAGCTCCTCCAGCGTGGTCCCACCCGGGGCGAAGGTGAAGTAAAAGGTCAGGTCGCCATCCCCCAAGCGGCGTCGGATCAGCAGCCCTTTCTGCCAGCCCTCTGGCGCGCCGCGAAACGGCAGGTGAGCCCAGTCGTGCAGCCGTGGCCCTTTACTGCCCGTCCCGGCGCTGAGCCGGTGCCAGCCGTCGGCTGGCACCTCTTCCACCCAGTCGCACACAGTGCCCGGAAACAGCCGCTGCCCGCTCGTCACCGCCAGCACGTACCCGACCCGGCGCCGGACCAAGGCTTGGCGCAAAACGCTGTCAGCTCCATAGACACTGTCGGCGGCGACCCACGCGCACGGCACGCCGGCGTCGAGCGCGCGCTCCAACAGCGCTATCCCCAGCTTGGGCTTGGTGGCGAAGGCAACGTGCTCCGGGACGCAGGCGGTGCGCCGGCGCTCCGCGTCGCCAGCCCACGCCTGCGGCAAGTAGAGCGTGCGGTCGAGCAGCGCGTGGCCGTGCCGACCGGCATAGCCGAGGAACACGCCGATCTGGCAGTTCTCGATGCGCCCGGCGGTGCCGGAATATTGGCGCTGCACACCGACCGAGCGGTCGCCTTTCTTCACAAAGCCGGTCTCGTCGAGGACCAGCACGGCCTGCGGATCCGCCAGGTGTTCGATCACGTAGGTGCGGAGGTCGTCGCGCACCGCGTCGGCATCCCAGCGCATCCGCGCCAGAAAGTCCTGCACGCTGTCCGGACTGGCGTCCCCCGCCGCCTCGGCCAATTGCCACCCGTTCTTGCGCTCCAGCGGCGCCAGCAACCCCGCCACGTAGGAGCGAGCCCGTCGGCGCGCTTCCACCCGGCTGAACCGCGGAGAAAGGCGCTCCATCAGCGCGTCAAGATCACCGCTCCAACCCATCGCTTCGGCAACCGTCGTCATGGTCGGCCCCCGCCTCCAGGAGATCGTGCCCCTGAGCGTGGTGTAGGAACTGGGTCTCTCATCAGGTTCTCCGGCTGGTCTGGCCGGGATTGTCAGGCGGCCACGGCGGGCAGGCTGACGATGGGATCATCGCCGAGCGGGGCGATGGTTTCCAGATGCTATGGGACAGCGTGATGTTGCGGCACGCTGAGGCATTTGGAACCGATGGAGACGCTCCCATGCAGCAGCCCGAGATCGGCCGCTCGACGGCCACCTTCGTTCCCGAAGAAACCCTGGTTGCGGTCATTGAGATGAGCCTGTCCACGTGGCTTGTTGCCGGGCTTGTCCCTGGCGTCGACCGCCGTCCCTTGAAGAAGCTCAGCCCCGACGAGAACGACCTTCTGCTCCTCCTGGATGGTTGGCGCTGCGAGGCGATAGCCGCCGGCCGAACGATCACACGTGTCGTGGTTGCGTACGAGTCCGGGCGGGATGGGTTCTGGCTGGCACGCTGGCTGCGAACCCGAGGCATAGAAGCCCAGGTCATCCACGCCAGCAGCGTAGCGGTATCGCGTGACCGTCGCCGCGCCAAGACCGACCGGCTCGATACAACGCTGCTCATGCGCGTCCTGCTGGGCTGGTTGCGTGGCGAAGCTGGGCATTGCTCTATGGTGGCCGTGCCAGGGATCGATGAAGAAGACGCCAAGCGCCCGACGCGCGAGCGTGAGAACCTGGTGGCCGAGCGCACCCGGATCGTGAACCGGATGAAGGCGACCTTCGCCCGTCTCGGCATTCGCAACGTCAATCCGGCACTGCGCAAGACGGCCGAACGACTGGACAAGCTACGGACCCCTGAGGGTGGGATGATCCCCGCAAACACGCTGGCAGAACTTCGCCGCGATACAGCCCGGCTTCGGATGGTTGAGGAACAGATCGCCGAGATTGAGCGCGAGCGTATGGACCGCATTGCCCAGGCCGCTCCGCAGCGCAGCCGCGCCGACGGTATGCTCCGCATGCTGTCGCGCGTGGTCGGTGTCGGCGTGGAGACGGCCGACCTGTTGGTGCAAGAGATCCTGCTGCGCGATCTGCGGGATCGCCGGGCGGTTGCCCGCTATGCCGGATTGACCGGGTCTCCTGATGAGAGCGGTGCGCGCCGCCGCGAGCGCGGATTATCGCGCGCCGGTAATGCGCGGGTCCGAAAAGCCATGGTCCAACTCGCGTGGCGCTTCCTTGTCTTTCAGAAGGAGAGCGCGTTGGTGAAATGGTATCGGGAACGCACGGCCGATGGCCGGGGGCGAACCCGCATGGCGTTGATCGTCGCACTCGCCCGTAAGCTGTTGATCGCATTGTGGCGGATGGTGAAGACCGGCGAAGTGCCCCAGGGCGCTCTCGTCCGACCTGATCCTGCGGCGGCGTAGCTCTCGACGGGACGGCGGGTTGGCAGTAGCCACTTGGCTGTTCTGGCGGGTCCGAGGTGGCGGCAGCCCGGTACATGACGTGGTCTTCGTACCGCTTTCCAGATAGGGACCGCCGCACCGGAGCTTGGCTGACGATGCGGATGCCTGCATCATGGTACGGGCGTTTCGCCCACCGAATACAAGGTCGCAGCGCACCTCGTGCGCTCTGCAAGCCGGTTCCTCCTCCGACCGCCTCGCCCAGCCTGACCATCGAGCACAGCAGCGTGCTCAGAACGGTCAAGGACGCTGCGCGCCGCTGCGCGGTGCCCTGCGGGCCTCCTTGACCGTCCCTGCGCGCGCTGCTGACGGGGTGTCAGGTCGGGACGAAGGAATGGTCCATCCCAGCCGAACAAAGGAATGGAGTTCTTGATGCAAAGTGCTTGACGACGAATTTCCCATACAAGCGTCATGTATCGCGCCCGCTGAACGGCCCATTCATCGTTTTGCTCCAGCAATATCGCACCGATGAGCCTCATAATCGCTTCCTCGTTGGGAAATATACCCACGACCTCGGTGCGTCGCTTGATCTCTCCGTTGAGACGTTCAATCGGGTTTGTTGAGTGGAGCTTGGCCCGATGCTCCTTGGGAAAGGTCATGTAGGCCAGGACGTCTTCCTCCGCCTCGTCCATCAGGGCGGCAAGCTTCGGCAGCTTTGGACGGACTTGGAGCGCCTAACAGAACCATCTCTGGACGAAGCGCCAGCAGATGAGGCTGGCCGCGATATGGTGAAAGGCAGTGAAGATGTCGGCGCGCCGTTCGTAGCGGACGGCGATGCGGCGGAAGCGGGCAAACCAAGCGAGCGTACGCTCGACCACCCATCGGTGTCGGCCAAGACGCTCGCTGCTCTCGACGCCACGCCGGGCGATCCGCGGAATGATCGCTCGTTGGCGCAGCGCCTGCCGGCAGTGTGCAAAGTCGTAGCCCTTGTCGGCGTGCAGCTTGGCCGGGCGGCGCCGGGGCCGGCCCGCACACTGGCGGATCGCCGGCACGGCATCGACCAGCGCCTCCAGCAGCTTGCTGTCGTGCCGGTTGGCTGGCGAGATCCTCAGGGCGAGCGGGATGCCGTTAGCATCGACGAGGATGTGGCGCTTGGAGCCCGGCTTGCCGCGATCCGTCGGGTTCGGGCCGGTCTCCTCACCCCCCTTTTTGCCGGGACGCTGGCGCTGTCCACCGCTGCACGATCCCAGTTGATGGCGTTGGCATAGCCGAGCCGGTCGAGCAGCACACGATGCAGCCGTTCCCACACGCCAGCCCGATGCCACTCGTGCAGACGCCGCCAGCAGGTCATCCCCGAGCCGCAGCCCATCTCCACCGGCAGAAGCTCCCAAGGAATACCCGTGCGCAGCACGAATAGGATGCCGGTCAGCGCCGCACGATCGTCCAACCGGGGCCGTCCGCCTTTTGGCTTGGGCGGCTCCGGCGGGATCAGCGGTTCGATGATCGCCCACAAGGCGTCGGAAACAAGAGGGGCTGCCATGCCCCTACCAACCGTTCCTGGCCGGTTTTGTTACGCACTCTTGATCGGCTACTTGCCGCCACTGCGTGCGTGCAGATGCCGCATCGTCCTGCGCGAAGGCTGTGGCGATGAAGGCGGCGACGACGCGGCGCCCGCTCTTGCCGGCATGGGCAAGCGCCGTCCTGGAAAAATGCACCCGGCACCTTTGCCACGTCGCCTGGAAGACGCGGGTGACCGCCGCCTTGATGCCGCCATGGGCATCGGAGATCACCAGCTTGACGCCGTTCAGCCCCCGGCGTTTCAGCTTGCGCAGGAACTCGATCCAGAAGGTCTCGGCCTCGGACGGGCCGATGTCCATCCCCAGGACCTCGCGGCGGCCGTCGGTGTTGACCGCCACCGCGATGGTGACGGCGACCGAAACGATGCGCCCGTTCTGGCGCACCTTCACGTAGGTGGCGTCGAGCCACAGGTAGGGCCAATCGCCCTCGATAGGGCGGCCGAGAAAGGTCTTCACCCGGTCATCGATCTCGGCGCACAACCGGCTGACCTGGCTCTTGGAGATGCCGGACATTCCCATGGCCTGGACCAGATCGTCCACCGAGCGCGTCGAGATACCCTGGATGTAGGCCTCCTGGATCACCGCCGTCAGCGCCTTCTCGGCCATCCGCCGCGGCTCCAGAAAGCCGGGGAAGTAGGAGCCCTTGCGCAGTTTGGGAATGCGCAGCTCGACGGTACCGGCGCGGGTCTCCCAGTCGCGATCCCGGTAGCCATTGCGCTGAACGAGCCGCTCGGCCGAGCGTTCGCCGTGGACGGCGCCGGTCAGGCCCTGCACCTCCAACTCCATCAGCCGTTCAGCGGCAAAGCCGATCATCTCACGCAGAACATCGGCATCCGCGCCCTTCTCAAGCATCGCGCGAAGCGCCATCATCTCGTCGGTCATCGTGGTCACCCTTCGGTCGGGTTGAGGTGTGGTGACCAGACTCTATCGAAGAACCGCGATGACCGCCCCGCTGTGCATAACCGGCCCGCCTACGCCAGCCATCGGAGGGCGCTGCGGCGGGCCGGTTCCCCACAGCCGCTCCTACACCACCTCGCGGGACACGACCTTGAGCGAGCACACATATGGCCAGGACCCGCACCCTCAGAACAGCGACCTGACCAGACGCCGAGCGTACGCCTCCGGTGAGCGCCGCCTTGGCAAAGCAGGGGGCGACGTCTGAGATTTGCGTGGCGCGTCATTGCGCGGACGCAAACGAGTTGCAAACGTCATGGCTTACCAGCGGGTCGAGGTTCTGACGGGAACGGAGCGGCGGCGGAATTACACGCCGGCGGAGAAGGTCCGAATGGTCGAGGAGGCGTTCCGCCCCGGCGTGGTGGTGACGGAAGCGGCCCGCCGGCTGGGCGTGCACGAAAGTCTGCTATACCGCTGGCGAGGGCTGATGCAGGCGAGCGGGAGCGCGGTGGCCGAACCGTCCAGCTTCGTCGCAGTGACCATCACGCCGGAGCCGACCGTAACAGAACCGCCGGTCTTGGAGCCCCCTGAACCATTGCCGCCTCCAGCGACGCTGGCCACGAGCCCAGCGATCCTCGAGGTCATCCTGCCCAGCGGGGCACGCCTGCGTCTGGAAGGGCCGGTCGATCCGGCTCTGGCGGCGGCCGTCGTCGGTGCCCTGGCATGATCCCGGTGCCGAGTGGCGTGCGGGTGTGGCTGGCCAGCGGACACACCGACATGCGCAAGGGCTGGGCAAGCTTGGCGCTTCTGGTGCAGGAACGCTTCGCCCAAGACCCGCACAGCGGCCATCTCTTCATCTTCCGCGGGCGCCGCGGCGATCTGGTGAAGATCATCTGGTATGACGGCCAGGGCAGTTGCCTGTTCATGAAGAGGCTGGAGCGGGGCCGCTTCATCTGGCCCACGCCGGCGGACGGCGCGGTGTCGATCTCGGTTGGGCAGATGGGTTATCTGCTCGAAGGCATCGACTGGCGCAACCCGCAGAAGACCTGGCGTCCCGAGGCCGCGGGGTGACTGCGACACGGTGAATCGACGCACCGGTTCAGGGGCGATTGCGGCGGCTCGACGGCGCGTTCCCAGGTAAACTGGCGCCATGACCGCCGCCCCGCTCCCCTCCACCTCGGCCGACGACGTCGCCAACTTGCGCGCTGCCTTGGCGCAGGCCGAGGCGCGGGCGGACGCCGCGGAAGCCGACGCGGCCCAGGCCAGGGCAATGGCCTCCAACACCGAGGCGCTGATCGCCGGCCTGAAGCTGGAAATCGAGAAACTCCGGCGCGAGCTCTACGGCACGCGCTCCGAGCGCAAGGCGCGTCTGCTGGACCAGTTGGAGTTCCAGCTCGAAGAGTTGGAAGCGACGGCCAGCGAGGACGAACTGGCGGCCGAGCAGGCCGCTGCCAAAACCACCGCGGTGGCGGCCTTTACCCGCAAACGGCCATCACGCCAACCCTTCCCCGACCACCTGCCGCGCGAGCGCGTCGTTGTGCCGGCACCGGCGAGCTGCCCGTGCTGCGGCTCGGACAAGCTGTGCAAGCTGGGCGAGACGATCACCGAGACGCTGGAGGTGATCCCGCGCCAGTGGAAGGTGATCCAGACGGTGCGGGAACGGTTCTCCTGCCGGGCCTGCGAGACGATCAGCCAGCCGCCGGCGCCGTTCCACGCCACCCCACGGGGCTGGGCCGGCCCCAACCTGCTGGCCACCCTCCTGTTCGAGAAGTTCGGCCAGCATCAGCCGCTGAACCGGCAGGCCGAACGCTTTGCGCGCGAGGGCGTGCCGCTCAGCCTGTCCACCCTGGCCGACCAGGTGGGCGCCGCCGCCGCGGTGCTGAAGCCGCTGCACGACCTGATCGCTTCGCATGTGATGGCGGCGGATCGGCTGCATGGAGACGACACGCCCGTGCCCGTGCTGGCCAAAGGCAAGACCGACACCGGGCGGCTGTGGGTGTATGTGCGTGATGACCGGCCGTTTGCCGGCCAAGCCCCACCGGCAGCGCTGTTCCACTATTCGCGAGACCGCAAGGGCGAGCATCCCGAACGGCACCTGGCCGGCTTCACGGGCTGGCTGCAGGCCGATGCGTTCGCCGGCTATAACCGGCTGTACGAACCTGAGCGCCGACCGGGGCCGATCAGCGCCGCACTGTGCTGGGCGCATGCCCGGCGCGGCTTCTTCAAGCTGGCCGACATCGCCGCGAACACCAGACGCGGCAAGGATGCCCCGCCGATCTCACCGCTGGCGCTGGAGGCCGTGACCCACATCGACGCCCTCTTCGATCTCGAGCGCGCCCTGAACGGCAAGCCCGCGGCCGAGCGGCTGGCGGCCCGCCAGGAGCACGGCGTCGCCCTGGTGGCCACGCTGGAGAACTGGATGCGGACGGAGCGCGCCCGGCTCTCCCGCCATGCCCCCGTGGCCAAGGCGATGGACTACATGCTGACGCGCTGGGACGGCTTCACGCGCTTCCTCGGCGACGGCCGGCTGTGCCTGACCAACAATGCCGCCGAACGCGGCCTGCGCGGGATCGCCCTGGGCAGAAAGGCGTGGCTGTTCTGCGGCTCCGATCGCGGCGGGCAGCGGGCGGCGATCATGTACGGCCTGATCACCACCGCCAAGCTCAACGAAGTTGACCCGCAGGCGTGGCTGGCCGACGTGCTGGCCCGCATCGCCGACCTGCCGCAGAACCGCCTGCCCGAACTGCTGCCCTGGAACTGGAAGGCAATCTGACTGCGGCACTCACCGGATGCGTACCCTGCCGGAGCTGTACCGGCGGAAGATCGCGGAGCTCGAGTCCGTGCTCGGTGACGGCGACGAGGGGATGGCCGCGATGGAGATGATCCGGTCCATGGTCGACCGTGTCGTGCTGTCCCCCTGCCCCTCGGGCGCCGGGCTGGAGGCGCAGCTTCATGGCGACCTGCTGGCAATCCTGGAGGCGTGCGCAGAGGCGGACCCGGAACGCCGACAGCCCGCCTCGTTGGAGGCGGGCTGTCAACTGTCGTTGGTTGCGGGGGCAGGATTTGAACCTGCGGCCTTCAGGTTATGAGCCTGACGAGCTACCGGGCTGCTCCACCCCGCGGATGTCTCGATATGGGGTGATGGATGTCGTGCCGATGCCTGCGGATTTGCTTTGGTTATGGCGTCTCTTGAGCCTGAGTGACCTGGCGGCGACCTACTCTCCCACGTCTTAAGACGCAGTACCATTGGCGCGGAGGCTTTTCACGGCCGAGTTCGGGATGGGATCGGGTGTTTGACACCTCGCCATGACCACCAGGTCACCAAGGCTCAAGACCGACGCTTTTCCCAAAGCATATCGCGGGTTCAGTGCAAGTGAGGGCGAGGATGTATCGAACTGCGGTGCGTGCGTCAAGCAGGCTTGCTGCTGCGCATGGCGCGGTTTGTGGGGTGAGATCAAGCCGATCGAGCGATTAGTAAGGCTTAGCTTCAGACATTGCTGTCCGTCCACATGCCTCCTATCGACGTGATGGTCTGTCACGGCTCTCAAGGGAGCTCTGGTTTAGAGGTGGGTTTCCCGCTTAGATGCTTTCAGCGGTTATCCCGTCCATACTTAGCTACCCGGCCATGCCACTGGCGTGACAACCGGTGCACCAGAGGTATGTCCATCCCGGTCCTCTCGTACTAGGGACAGATCCTCGCAAAACTCCGACACCCACGGCAGATAGGGACCGAACTGTCTCACGACGTTCTAAACCCAGCTCACGTACCACTTTAATCGGCGAACAGCCGAACCCTTGGGACCTGCTCCAGCCCCAGGATGTGATGAGCCGACATCGAGGTGCCAAACGACTCCGTCGATATGGACTCTTGGGAGTCATCAGCCTGTTATCCCCGGCGTACCTTTTATCCGTTGAGCGATGGCCCGTCCACGTGGAGCCACCGGATCACTATGGCCGACTTTCGTCTCTGCTCGACTTGTCAGTCTTGCAGTCAGGCGGGCTTATGCCATTGCACTCGACGAGCGATTTCCGACCGCTCTGAGCCCACCATCGCGCGCCTCCGTTACACTTTGGGAGGCGACCGCCCCAGTCAAACTACCCGCCATGCAGGGTCCCGGACCCGGATCACGGGCCACGGTTAGATGCCAGAGACTTCAAGGGTGGTATTTCAAGGTTGGCTCCACCCGGGCTGGCGCCCGGGCTTCCAAGCCTCCCACCTATCCTACACATGAAGTCCCTAGCACCACTGCAAAGCTGTAGTAAAGGTGCACGGGGTCTTTCCGTCTGACCGCGGGAACTCCGCATCTTCACGGAGAGTTCAATTTCGCTGAGTTGGTGTTGGAGACAGCGGGGAAGTCGTTACGCCATTCGTGCAGGTCGGAACTTACCCGACAAGGAAT